>CAJWZI010000138.1 GCA_913049615.1 uncultured Alphaproteobacteria bacterium
TGGCGTTAGCGGCGGCCCGGCCGCCGCCGTCGATATATCTGACCTTACCCGTTCTACCGTCGTGAATAAGCCAGAAAGCGTCACCGCCAACGCCAGTCATGTGCGGATACACCACACCCAGCACAGCGGCAGTCGAGATTGCGGCATCAATGGCGGAGCCGCCTGCCCGCAGCACATCCACGCCTGCCGCCGACGCTATTGAATGCGGTGAGGTTACCATGCCGTGGGGCGCCATGGTAACAGGACGCCCCGTAGTGATTTCCATATTCTTCCCCAGAAAGGCAAGCGACGGAGCTTAACGGCATGAGCACCGGAAAACCATATGCGCTATCCACTGAGCCAAAGGGTGTTAATACAGTGGTGATGTAATAAGGTAAAATACAGGTTTGAAAGGTTTAAAAACCTTCGTTTTCTGGGGTAAACTTCCCTTTACTAAAATTTAGATTGCAGGTTGGAATCCAGCTGGATGGACCACAAAGCCAATCTCTCGCGATAAAATTATGATCCCATACGCAGGAAATCTGCCCTACAGGTTAGCTGTGGGATTGCAGCGTCGAATAGAAGCCGCTATAGGATTGTTTGCCTCGCGGCAACTGTATAGCCGGAGACTTCTGGGAGGCTAGCAAGCGTGGAAGACCTTTTAAGGGAATATCTGCCCATCCTGATGTTTTTTGCCTTAGCCGTCGGCTTGGCAGTAGTGATTGTGGTCGCCTCCATCGTCGTCGTGCCCAGTCATCCGGATCCCGAAAAACTCTCTGCCTACGAATGCGGCTTCGAGGCGTTCGATGATGCCCGGGGCCGCTTTGATGTGCGGTTCTATCTGGTTGCTATCTTGTTTATCATTTTTGATTTGGAGGTAGCCTTTCTATTTCCCTGGGCGGTATCGTTGGGACAAATCGGTTTGCTTGGGTTTTGGTCGATGATGATTTTTCTGGGTATTCTGACCATCGGCTTCATTTATGAATGGAAAAAAGGTGCGCTGGAATGGGAATAGAGACACCTAACCAGCCGGGTGCATTGGTGGCGGCCGGTGCCCCGGAAAATGCGGCCTTTGCTAATTTCTCCGAGGAACTGGTTGATAAGGGTTTTGTTACCACGCACCTGGATAAGGTGGTGAATTGGGCCCGTGCGGGGTCTCTTTGGCCCATGACCTTTGGCCTGGCCTGCTGTGCGGTAGAAATGATCCATGCTTACATGCCCCGGTATGATCTGGATCGTATGGGTGTGGTGCCGCGCGCCTCGCCCCGGCAGTCGGACGTGATGATCGTGGCGGGAACGCTCACGAACAAGATGGCACCAGCGCTGCGCAAGGTTTATGACCAGATGCCAGAGCCGCGCTACGTCATTTCCATGGGAAGCTGCGCTAACGGTGGAGGTTACTACCATTATTCTTATTCAGTGGTGCGCGGATGTGACCGAATTGTTCCGGTAGATATCTATGTACCCGGCTGCCCGCCCACGGCTGAGGCACTGGTTTATGGCATTCTGCAGTTGCAGAAGAAAATTCGCCGAACTGGCACCTTTTTGCGATAGATAGCCTCGTAACAGACAGCATATCTGGCAGGAAAAACAGCAGGCTTGGGCATGGCAGACGACGGTGCATTAGAGGAACTGGGTCAGCACGTGGCCAGCGTGCTATCGGATCAAGTGATGGGAATCTCGATCGCTCATGATGAACTGATGGTCACCGCGCGGGCAGAACAGATAGTTAAGGTGGTGACATTCCTACGAGACGATCCCATGTGCCTGTTTAAGGTGTTGGTAGATATTTGCGGCACTGACTATCCGGAACGGCCAAAACGGTTTGATGTTGTCTATAACCTATTGAGTCTGGTTCACAACCAACGCATTCGCATCAAGGTTGAGGCAGATGACGAAACGCCTGTGCCGTCGATTACGGGCGTTCATAATTCAGCCAACTGGTTCGAAAGAGAAATTTGGGACATGTATGGTGTGATGTTTTCCGACCATCCGGACCTGCGCCGCTTGTTAACTGACTATGGCTTTGAGGGGCATCCTCTACGCAAGGACTTTCCACTGACCGGGTTTGTCGAAACGCGATACGACGAAGAGCGTAAGCGCGTTGTTTATGACCCTGTGAAATTGTCTCAGGAGTTTCGCAAATTTGATTTCCTTTCGCCGTGGGAAGGCGCCTCCAACACGCCATTACCTGGGGATGAAAAGGCCGAAGGATAGGATCTGGGTTGATGGCCGAAGTCAACATCAAGAATATGACTCTAAATTTCGGGCCGCAGCATCCAGCGGCTCATGGCGTATTGCGTCTGGTAATGGAGTTGGATGGCGAAGTCATTGAACGCTGCGATCCCCACATCGGCTTGTTGCATCGTGGCACGGAAAAGCTGATAGAATACAAAACCTATCAGCAGGCGCTCCCCTATTTCGACCGCTTGGACTATGTCTCGCCCATGTCCATGGAACATGCCTACGTTTTGGCCATTGAGAAATTATTGGGCTTGGAGGTTCCGGAGAGGGGTCAGGCGGTCAGGGTGCTGTTTTCCGAAATTACCCGTTTGTTGAATCATTTGTTGAATGTAGTCAGCCAGGGCATGGATGTAGGCGCGATCACACCGGCGCTGTGGGGTTATGAAGAACGTGAAAAACTTATGGAGTTTTACGAGGGCGTTTCAGGCGCCCGCCTGCATGCCAACTATTTCCGAGTGGGTGGCGTACACCAAGATTTGCCTGTCGGCATGGCGGAGGATATTGGTGAATACGTGAACGGTTTCCAGAATTTCATCGATGACATGGAAACCTTGTTGACGGAAAACCGGATCTTCAAGCAACGGAATGTTGATATTTCCGTCATCAGCCAAGATGAAGCCATGGATTGGGGTTTTTCCGGCGTGATGCTTCGGTGCACCGGCCTGCCCTGGGATTTGCGCAAGGCCCAGCCCTATGACGGTTATGAGAAGTATGATTTTGACATTCCGGTCGGCAAGAATGGCGACTGTTACGATCGTTATCTGTGCCGGGTGGAAGAAATGCGCCAGTCCTGTCGCATTATCAAACAGGTGCTGGAGACCATGCCCGAGGGGCCCGTAATTAGCGAGGACCGCAAGGTCGTGGCCCCGGCGCGTGCCGATATGAAACAATCCATGGAAGCTTTGATCCATCATTTCAAGCTGTATACTGAAGGTTTCAAGGTTCCAGCCGGTGAAACCTACACTTCGATCGAAGCGCCTAAGGGTGAATTTGGCGTTTACCTGATCTCCGACGGAACCAACATGCCATATCGCTGCAAGATCCGGTCGCCGGGTTATGTGCACCTAGCGGCAACGGATCATCTGTGTAAGGGGCATCTGTTAGCTGATTCTGTAGCCGTGATTGGCAGTCTGGACATTGTATTTGGTGAGATTGACCGATGAAACGCGTACCAGCACCGAAAGAGTTGCAGCCTGACAGCTTTGCTTTCACGGCTGTAAATCTGGAAAAGGCCAAGCAAATTATCTCCAAATACCCGCCCGGGCGTCAGGCCAGTGCGGTCATGCCTCTGTTAGATCTGGCCCAGCGCCAACATGAGAACTGGCTGCCGCAAACGGCCATGAACGCGGTGGCCGAAATGCTGGATATGCCGCGAATTCGGGTTTATGAAGTGGCCACATTTTACACCATGTATAATCTGGCGCCTGTAGGCGAACATTTTGTCCAGGTCTGCACCACGACGCCGTGCTGGTTGCGGGGTTCGGACAACGTGGTGTCCGCCTGCAAGAAGAAATTGGGCATTGGGTTAGGCGAGACTACCGCTGATGGCAAATTCACGGTCGTCGAAGTGGAATGTCTAGGCGCCTGTGTTAATGCGCCGCTGATGCAGATCAACGATTACTATTACGAGGATTTGACGGCCGAAAGCACAGAAGCCATTCTAAATTCGTTGGCCAATGGTCAAAAGCCCAGGTCGGGACCGCAAAGCAGCCGCCATGCTTCGGAGCCGGCCAGTGGGCCCACCACCTTGCACGAATTCATGGGGGAAGGCTGATGCTGAAGGACGAAGATCGTGTCTTCACCAATCTTTATGGATTTCAGGATTGGGGTCTGGAGGCGGCATACAAGCGAGGCGATTGGGACAATACCAAGTCGATATTGGAAAAAGGCCCCGACGCCATTGTCGACGAAATTAAGGCCTCAGGTCTGCGGGGGCGTGGCGGCGCTGGTTTTCCGACGGGTCTGAAATGGTCCTTCATGCCTAAAGAATCTGATGGCAAACCCACATATTTGGTGGTCAATGCGGATGAGGGCGAACCAGGCACCTGCAAAGACCGCGAGTTAATGCGCCACGATCCTCATAAATTAGTGGAAGGCTGCCTGATTGCTGGGTTCGCCATGCGGGCCTCTGCTGCTTACATCTATATCCGTGGTGAATTTTTCGTTGAGGCCAATAATCTGGAAGCTGCCGTGCAGCAGGCTTATGACGCCGGACTGATTGGGTCGGACGCCTGTGGTTCCGGATATTCATTTGATGTTTTCGTCCATCGTGGGGCGGGTGCTTATATTTGCGGCGAGGAAATGGCTCTGATCGAAAGCCTTGAAGGTAAAAAGGGCCAGCCGCGCCTGAAACCACCATTCCCGGCTGTGGTCGGGGTTTGGGGCCGACCCACCACTGTGAACAATGTGGAGAGTATTGCGGTGGCGCCCACGATCATGCGGCGTGGCGCCGACTGGTTTTCTGGCCTGGGGCGGGAAAACAACACGGGCACCAAGGTTTTCTGCATCTCCGGCCACGTAGAACAGCCCTGTAACGTGGAAGAAGAAATGTCCATTCCATTGAGGGAATTGATCGAGAAGCACGCCGGCGGAGTGCGGGGCGGTTGGAACAACTTGCTGGCCGTCATCCCGGGTGGGTCATCCGTGCGCATGTTACCGAAATCCATTTGCGACTCGGTGCTCATGGATTTCGATTCCCTAGCGGCTGAAAAATCCGGCCTAGGTACGGCGGCAGTAATCGTCATGGACAAGTCAACGGATTTGATTAGGGCCGTTGCCCGACTTTCCAAATTCTATGCTCATGAATCCTGTGGCCAATGCACTCCCTGCCGCGAAGGTGCGGGTTGGATGTGGCGGGTCATGGAACGTTTGGTCACCGGCGAGGCGGACGTGGAAGAAATCGATATGTTGCTTGAAGTTAGCACTCAGATTGAGGGACATACGATTTGCGCTCTTGGTGACGCGGCGGCTTGGCCCATTCAGGGTCTAATGCGTCATTTCAGGCCCATGGTTGAGGAGCGCATCATAGACCGCAAAAATAGACAATCTGCAGCGGCCTAGAGAGAGTGAGAGCGAGGATCATAAAGACATGCCTACGCTGACAATTGACGGCCAGGAAATAGAGGTAGAACAGAATACCACCGTGTTACAGGCGGCGGAGGAACTGGGTATCCAAATTCCCCGCTTCTGTTATCACGACCGCCTTTCCATTGCTGGTAATTGTCGCATGTGTCTGGTGGAAATGGAGAAGGCACCTAAGCCCATCGCCTCCTGCGCTATGCCCGTGGGTGACGGTATGGTCATTCGCACAAATTCCGAGGTTGCTGTCAAGGCGC
>CAJWZI010000139.1 GCA_913049615.1 uncultured Alphaproteobacteria bacterium
AGGCATCAGAGTTTATGTCGGCAAGACTTGGCCAGTTGGCGGCAGTTAGGGATTTGCCCCTGCCCGCCCTGAACCAGGCCATGAGCCGTGATGGTTATGTTCTGATTGTAGAGCCGGGCATTGAGTCGATGCCGCCAGTTGAGGTCCTGTTTCTAAACCAACATGGCGCCAGCTATCCTCGCAATCTGGTCTTGGTGGGCGAAAACAGCAAAGCAACGATAGTTGAACATTATCTTGGCCCGAGCGACGCGACCTACCTCACGAACGCTGTGACCGAGATCCAGGTTTCCGGCGGTGGGAAATTGCAGCGCTACAAAATTCAACAGGAAGCCATGGGCGCCAGCCATATTGCTACTGTGGCCGGCGAACTGGCGGACAATTCAGAATTCGAGAATTTCGACCTGAACCTGGGTGGCGCTTTGGCACGCAGCGAAATTCACCTAGCCCTGCAGGGACAGGGCGCCAGGGCTGACCTAAACGGCATTTATCTGTTGCGGGGCACACAGCATTGCGACAATACCATTAATGTTGATCACGTGTTTGGAGCCACCAACAGTCAGCAGGACTATCGCGGAATACTTGACGACCAAGCCCACGGCGTCTTCCAGGGCAAGATCACTGTTCGCCCGGATGCACAGGGCATTTCAGGCCATCAGTTGAACAAGACCCTGTTGTTGTCCGAAAAAGCCGAAATCAATAGTAAGCCGGAGTTGGAAATTCTGGCCGACGATGTGAAATGTAGTCATGGCGCCACGTCTGGGGAATTAGACGAGTCAGGCTTGTTCTATTTGCGCTCCCGCGGCATCCCTGAGGTCGAGGCTCGCCGCATGCTGATGGCGGCTTTCATCGCCGAAACTTTGGCACATGTTGGCGATGAGACCATGCGCAATTTGATGGATCAGCTGGTCGCGGATTGGATGACGGCATGAACGATATTAGTCAAACCAGTCGCTTGGCCTGCTATAACGTGGAAGGCGGCTTCGATGTTGGGCGAGTACGCCAGGATTTCCCCATCCTCGGCCGCCAAATTCACGGCAAGCCCCTGGTCTATTTTGATAGTGGTGCCTCGGCCCAGAAACCCCGCTCCGTAATCGATGCCATGACGGAGGTGCTGGAGGATCAATATACAAACGTCCATCGCGGCGCCCATTATTTGAGCCAGACGCTTACGGACCGTTATGAGGGGGTGCGTGGGACCATCGCACGACTACTCAATGCACCCCATGAGGATAACGTGGTGATCACTCGTAACACCACAGAATCTATAAATCTTGTTGCTGCCACCTATGGGCGCACTAACTTGCGCGCGGGTGACGGCATCGTCATCTCGGCTATGGAACATCACGCCAATATCGTGCCCTGGCAACTGCTCCGGGACGAGCTCGGAATAGATTTGCAGGTCGCGCCCATCGATGATCGCGGCGTGCTGGATTTGGACGCTTACTCAACGTTGTTGGACCAGGGTACCAAGCTGGTGGCTATGACCCATTGTTCCAACGTCCTTGGCAGCTTCACCCCGGCCAAGGATATCATCCGATTGGCCCATGAGCGGGGCATTCCGGTGCTACTGGACGGTAGCCAGGCTGTTGTCCACAGTGCCATTGATGTGCAGGACCTTGACGTTGATTTCTATGTCTTCACCGGACACAAACTCTATGGCCCCACGGCAATTGGCGTGTTGTACGGCAAGGCGGATCTGCTGGCAAAAATGCCTCCCTACCAGGGCGGCGGCGAAATGATCGACGTAGTCACGTTTGAGAAAACGACCTTCAAGGAACCGCCGTACCGATTTGAGGCAGGCACGCCGCCGATCGTGGAGGCCATCGGTCTGGGTGCCGCAATCGACTACGTGGCCTCTATCGGCATGGATAAAATTTCGGAACATGAGCAAGCGTTGTTGGCCTATGCAACCGAACGCTTATTGGCGATGCCGGATATTAGGCTTTTTGGAACGGCGCCTGAAAAGGCAGCCATATTGTCCTTTATCCAGGAAGGCATCCATCCATTCGATACTGCCGCTACATTGGATCGGTTCGGCGTCGCGGTGCGGGTGGGGCAACATTGCGCCGAGCCGTTGATGGCCCGGCTGGGCGTGGACGGCACCTTGCGGGCTTCGCTGGCTATGTACAACACCATGGACGAAATCGACGTCATGATAGAGGCCCTGGAACGGGCCCGGAAGCTATTCGGCTGATGGCGGATCTGAGCCAATATCAGGAATATGTGGAGGCGCTTGATCTGCTCGATGAAGAGAGTCGATTTGAATACATTATCGATATTGGCAAGCGGGCGGATAAGGTACCTTTCCCGGTGGACTGCATGGACAATGACCATATGATGCATGGCTGCATGTCCAAGGTCTGGATAATCCATGAAATTGAAGGTGATTGGCACCACTTTCGCGGCCAGAGCGATGCCATCATCGTCAAAGGACTGGTCACGATGATGACCACATCATTCAGTGGCCTAACCAGCAGCGAACTGGGATTATTAACTTTGGATCACGTCCGCGGACTAAACCTTGGCGCCCTAACAATGCAGCGTCAGGTGGGGATGATGGCCATGTTGAAACATATGCAAAAACTTAGCCGGCACGCTGACCTTGCTGAGGTGGGCGATTAACTAGGGAATAGGTAACGTAATGTCAGGTATGGATTTTTATGGAGAAGATGACCTCTTCGGCCATCTCCATGGCCCGGAGTTGGACGAGGACGGTAAGGCCCGCGCCGGAGGTGCCCTTGAGGATGGCGTGACCGTCGCCGCGGATAACCTAGTGATCGATGCTATGCGGGAAGTTTATGATCCGGAAATTCCGGTCAATATCTACGAATTGGGACTCATCTATAAGTATGAGATTGATACGGCCGGTTCGGTTGATATACAGATGACCCTGACGGCACCAGGCTGCCCTGTCGCCGGCGTCTTGCCCGGCCATCTCGCCCGCACGGTATCGGAAGTCGATGGCGTGGGCGAAGTGGTAGTTGAACTAGTCTGGGACCCGCCATGGAGCATGGACATGATGTCTGAGGCAGCAAAGGTCGAACTCAACATGTTTTAAATTTTGGAATTGCAGCATTGCCTAACCTAAGATAAGTAGGGATTGAGGAAAAATTACCATGGAACGACCTCCCGTTTTGACGATGACCGATGCAGCAGTGGTGCAGGCCAAAACATTGTTGGCGCGCGGCGACGGCGAGGTTCTGGCCTTGCGGGTCGGGGTTAAGACCGGCGGTTGTTCGGGCCTGATGTATCAAGTGGATTATGCCACAGAAAAGAAACGCTTCGAGGAAGAGGTGGAAGTGGACGGCGTAAAGATCTTTGTCGACCCTACGGCCATTATGTTCCTGATTGGCGCCGAGATGGATTACAAAACCGATAAATTCCAATCGACCTTCGTCTTCAACAATCCTAACGAAGCCGACCGATGCGGCTGCGGCGAAAGCTTCCGCGTCGCCTGACACGAAAATTCAAAGACCTCACTCTAGAACCAAAGTTAATGTTCTAAATTTCGGCATACCAACACCTGGGTTAATGCGATGTGCCCTTCGGGCCGGGCATCTGCATTTGGAACGATAGGCGCGACATCGACGCGTTGGGTTAGCGCGGACGATCGCACCACTAATCCGGGTGGCAACAGCAAGAACATCCTGATTAATATTTTATGAGTTTTAATCTAGTGGAAATAGGCAGTTTTCTCGACGCACTATCGCTATAATCCAACACTGCCTAAGTAAAGGAACTCGGTGCATGGCGGATATTGACGACATCAAAGAAGGTAAGGAATTTGGCCTGGATACACCGGCCCAGAATGAACCATTTTTCCTGAAAGGTTCCAATGCCCTGGATTGGGGCATGCAAAACCGCCTTTCGCGTATCTTTAATCCGGATTCCGGCCGCACGGTCATGCTGGCATTCGATCACGGGTATTTTCAGGGCCCTACCACTGGTATCGAGCGCATGGACCTGGCTATCCCGCCCCTAATCCCCTATGCGGATGTATTGATGTGCACCCGGGGCGCCTTACGCAGCAGTATCTCACCCACCGCCAACAAACCGGTGGTGCTGCGCTCCTCCGCCGGGCAGAGCATCCTGACTGAGTTATCTAACGAACTGGTAGCAGTCGATATCGAGGATGCCA
This sequence comes from uncultured Alphaproteobacteria bacterium, assembly GCA_913049615.1. The sequence continues at coordinate 4,139 of CAJWZI010000139.1, forward strand.
TTCGCCTGAACGCCGCGGCCATTACAGCGCAGGTTTATATTGGCGCAGAACACGAACACAAATCTATCGCCAATGTCGTGAAACTGATCGACACGGGCAACCGTTACGGCATCCCCACCCTTGCCGTCACTGGAGTCGGCGCTGATATGGCGCGGGATGCCCGCTATTTCGGCCTGGCCACTCGCATCGCAGCCGAGATTGGCGCCCATTATGTGAAAAGCTATTTCATCGAAGACGGTTTCGCGCAAGTGGTCGCCGGCTGCCCCGTCCCCATTGTCATCGCCGGCGGAAAAAAGCTGCCCGAGGCGGATGCCTTAACCATGGCCTATCGTGCTGTGGATCAGGGTGCTGCGGGCGTTGATATGGGCCGCAATATTTTCCAATCAGATAGCCCCGTGGCTATGATCCAGGCGGTGGGTGCTGTTGTGCACCGCAACGAAAGTCCTGATCACGCGCACCAAATGTATCTGGATTTAAAGAGGGAATTGGAGCCGTAGCTAAATGCCCAACGGCGTTGGCCTTAGGTACCCTGATGCCAATGGCAAGGAAGTGTTCACGGGAATTTCTCCCAACGAATTAACGGCAGTGGAGGGTTGCGATGATTTCGCCTACACCCCGTGGCATAAATTTGTTTTAGCCCGATTAGACCCGTTGGGCCGCAATTAATTGCAGTTTTTATTTGTTCGGATGAGGCACGCTTTGATCTTCGATGATTTCAGCTCTGCCACTGGATTCGTCATAACGCAGCCGTTTGACATGGTTCAGGTCAGTACCCGTAACGCGGACGAACTTTGCGCCCACGGGATGATCTATAGCATGGATATCACCTACATCGAATAGGCCAGCCATGCCCGGGTTCAGGCGGAATTCACCAGTCATTTCTAAATTAGCCTCGCCCGCACTATCACCGCCGTCAAGGCGATTATACATTTTCATATCCGTGTGCTTTTCGGCCTGGCCGTATATAGCCCAGGAATTTCCGTGATCGTGGGGCGGAGACGTGCGATCTCCGCTCGCAAGATAAGCTAGAACGCAGAACTCTATATCTGGGTCTTCATAAAGAGTTTTGACCCCAGGCTCCTGATCATCTCCCAGGTAGGCCGCCCTGAATTCGTCATCGATAAGCAAATGCTCCAGCTTGCCGCGCACTGCGTCGCGGCCTTTCCTGCCCGGATTGGAGGTCAAAGCCTCTCGGCAATCCTGACAGAATTGTTCCAAAGAATAGCTCACGATCGTCTCCTGTTTCTGACCCGTTTAATCAACCGCGCGTCCGGCGGCAAAACCTGGTGCTTTAGCGTAACTGGTTTATTGGCAATGTAAAAGCAGGAACGGTCTCGTCGATATTTCAATCAGCTAATTCCGGGATAGGTTCTGTGCACCATATCCTTTGATCTGGCACGGCCGGCCTGGACCACAG
>CAJWZI010000140.1 GCA_913049615.1 uncultured Alphaproteobacteria bacterium
GCATACCAATCTGGCCATCGCCATGAACCGTATCGGTGGAAAGTCGAACAGTGGCGAGGGTGGCGAGGAGGCGGAACGTAATCGTATTCTAGAAAATGGCGACAGCATGCGTTCGAGTATCAAACAGGTTGCCTCTGGCCGTTTTGGTGTGATGGCGGAATATCTGGTAAACGCCTCGGACATTCAGATCAAAATGGCTCAGGGCGCAAAGCCCGGCGAAGGCGGGCAATTGCCAGGCCACAAGGTGGATGAATGGATTGCTCGAGTGCGTCATTCGACGCCTGGCGTAGGTTTGATTTCTCCGCCGCCTCATCATGACATATATTCCATTGAGGATCTGGCGCAACTAATTCATGACCTAAAGAACGTCAATCCGGAAGCACGAATTTCCGTCAAGCTAGTCTCTGAACTGGGTGTGGGAACGGTCGCGGCCGGTGTTTCCAAGGCGCATGCGGATCATGTGACCATTTCCGGATATGAAGGCGGTACGGGCGCTTCTCCTATTACTTCAATCCAAAGCGCCGGCAGTCCGTGGGAAATTGGATTGGCGGAAACCCATCAAACCCTGGTCATGAACCGCTTGCGCGGCCGCATTGCGGTGCAGGTGGACGGCGGCTTGCGCACGGGTCGGGACGTGGTGATAGGTGCCATGTTGGGCGCTGACGAATTTGGCATTGCCACCGCGGCCTTGATTTCTCAAGGCTGTATCATGATGCGCAAATGTCATCTGAACACGTGCCCTGTTGGTGTTGCGACCCAGGATCCGGAATTGCGGAAGCTGTTCCCAGGCACACCGGAGCATGTCATCAATTTCTTCACATATGTAGCAGAGGAAATCCGGGAGCTCATGGCCAAACTGGGTTATCGCAGGTTCTACGAGATGATTGGCCAAAGGGACCGTCTGGAAATTCGCGCAGCAGTTGATAACTGGAAAGCCAAAGGCTTGGATTTGACCCCGTTGCTGTATAAACCAGATGCTGGACCAGAGGTAGCTATCTACAACTGCGAGGATCAAGACCACGGCCTTGATAAGGCTCTGGACCATCAGCTGATCGAACTGGCAGAACCGTCTATTGAACGTTGCCATCCTGTCAAAATTGACCTGCCGATCCAGAATACGAACCGTACAGTAGGCGCCATGTTGTCGGGCCGGATTGCCCAGCGCTACGGCAAAGCAGGACTGGATGACGACACCGTTCATGCCAAGTTTACCGGCAGCGCGGGGCAAAGCTTTGGCGCTTTTCTCTCGGCTGGAGTGACCTTGGAGTTAGAAGGAGACGCGAACGATTACGTTGGTAAGGGGTTGTCCGGCGGTCGTATTGTGATTTATCCCCCCAAAGTCTCTACCATCAAACCGGAGGAGAATATTATCATCGGTAATACCGTCCTTTATGGTGGTATTGATGGCGAATGTTACTTCCGTGGCGTAGCCGGTGAGCGGTTCGCTGTTCGGAATTCGGGTGTCACTGCAGTGGTCGAAGGCGTGGGCGATCACGGTTGCGAGTATATGACGGGTGGCGTCGTCGTTGTCCTGGGAAACACAGGCCGCAACTTTGCTGCCGGGATGAGCGGCGGCATAGCCTATGTGTTAGACGACAGCCAGGATTTCAATTTGCGATGTAACATGGCCATGGTGGAACTGGAACCCATAGCCGACGAAGATATGGTCATGGAAAACCAGGGCCATCAAGGCGGCGATCTGGAGACGCATGGCCGGGTTGACCTTGTACATGACATGACCCGTTATGACGCCCAGCGCCTGCGCGGCCTAATCGAAAACCACATGCGTTATACCGGCAGCGAACTGGCGCGCGAAATTTTGCACAATTGGGATGATCACCTACGGCGTTTCGTCAAGGTCATGCCAGTGGATTACCGCCGTGCTTTACAGGAGATGCAGGCGAGGACACAGCCCGTGTCCCGGTCTAACGAAAGAGTGGCGGTCGCAGGTGAGTAAGCAGTATGGGTAAACCAACAGGCTTCATAGAGATCGCCCGGCGCGAACGGTCGTACACGCCCGAAAAGGAACGCCTGAAGCACTATGATGAATTCACGGTCCCTCTGAGCGATCCTGAGGTCCGGCAGCAGGGTGCCCGTTGCATGGATTGCGGTATTCCTTACTGTCATGACGGTTGCCCAATAAACAATATCATTCCGGAATGGAATGACTTGGTCTATCAGGGTGAATGGCGCGAGTCCTTGCGTATCCTCCATTCGACTAACAACTTTCCGGAATTCACCGGCCGCATCTGCCCCGCCCCTTGTGAGGCCGCCTGTACTCTGAACATTACCGACCAGCCTGTGACTATCAAGACCATCGAGGTATCCATTGTCGAAAAAGGCTGGCAAGAGGGTTGGATTGTCCCCCGCATTGCCAAACGGCGCACGGGCAAGAACATAGCGGTAGTGGGTTCAGGCCCCGCCGGAATGGCCTGTTCTCAGCAATTGGCTCGGGCAGGTCACAGCGTGGTACTATACGAAAAAAATGCCCGCATCGGCGGTTTGATGCGCTATGGCATTCCAGATTTTAAGATGGAGAAGCACTTCATCGACCGGCGTATGGCGCAAATGCGTGCCGAAGGCGTGGAGTTTCGTCCCAATAGCCATATTGGCATCACTATTCCCATCGAGGAAATTCAGGAGAAATTCGACGCCGTGGTGTTGACTGGTGGCGCGGAACATCCCCGCGACATGCCCGTGCCGGGGCGGGAGTTGCCTGGAGTGCACTTTGCCATGGAATTCCTGACCCAGCAGAACCGGCGCCTGAATAGCGAACCCCTGGGCGAAGGCCCTGAAATCATGGCCACTGGCAAACATGTGGTGGTGATTGGCGGCGGTGACACGGGTTCGGATTGTGTGGGCACGTCAAACCGTCATGGCGCGGCCTCGGTCACGCAATTGGAGATCATGCCCAAGCCACCTGAAAGGGAGGACAAGGCTCTGACCTGGCCGGATTGGCCCCTAAAGCTGCGCACATCTTCCTCTCATGACGAAGGGTGTGAGCGGGATTGGTCCATCTTGACCAAGAAAATTAAAGAGAGGAATGGCAAGATTGAAGCCCTGGAACTGGTCCATATCACTTGGGGCCAGGATCAAGATGGCGCCATGACCATGAACGAGGTGCCTGGCAGCTCCTTCGAGCTAAAAGCAGACCTGGTTCTTCTCGCCATGGGCTTCGTGCACCCGATAAAGACCGGCATGCTAGAGGACATGGGCGTGGAACTGGATAGGCACGGAAACGTCAGGGCAGATACGGTCGACTACGCCACCTCAATCTCCGGCGTTTGGTCGGCCGGTGATATGCGCCGGGGCCAGTCCCTGGTGGTCTGGGCAATTCGGGAAGGCCGTCAATGCGCCCGCGCAGTGGATCAGGCCCTGATGGGCAGCAGTATACTGCCGCGTTGACGCCGCTGATTTGAGCCAGGGGCAAGCCACGACCCAACAATCGAGCTCTTTTGGCGCCTTGATTTGGATGCTAGGTGCCGTTGCCTCGTTTTCCACCATGGCTGTGGCGGGGCGCGAGGTACTCAAGGAGTTGGACGTCTATCAGTTGATGTTTTATCGCAGTGCCGTTGGTTTGGTCCTGATCGTTGCCTTTGGCATGTTGAGCAGAGGTGGTTTTAGACAATTTCGCACGCAGCGCCTCAAAATTCATTTTGCGCGCAACATGGTCCATCTGGTGGGTCAGTTCAGTTGGTTCTTCGCTCTGGGTATGATCCCCCTCACGCAATTAGTTGCCCTAGAATTTACCACGCCATTGTGGATCGCTGGATTGGCGCCAATTTTTCTACGCGAACGGTTGACGAAAATGAGACTGGCTGCAGTTATGCTCGGCTTCTCGGGCGTTCTGGTTGTCCTCCGCCCTGGTCTGGAGGCAGTGAATGTGGGCTCTGTGGTCATGTTGGTCGGTGCCGTAGGATTTGCTGGCTCCATGATGTTCACAAAACACTTGGCGCCAACAGAACAGCCCCTGACGATACTTTTTTATATGGCTTTAATGCAGACGCCGGTTGGTTTGTTGTTAGCCATTAACGGGTTGCATTGGCCTGAAATGGTAACGGGTCTGTGGCTTGTGCTGGTAGGCATTCTGGGTTTCACGGCGCATTTTTGCATTGCCCGGGCCCTGAGCCTGGCGGATGCTATCGTTGTAGCACCCATGGATTTTCTTCGTCTGCCTTTGATCGCTACCATCGGTCTCATGCTTTACAGCGAACCCTTAGAATTATGGGTTCTACTAGGTGGTGTACTGGTGTTGCTAGGCAACTATGGCAACCTAATGGCCGAACGGCGAGCGGGCTAGAGCCTGAATCCAAGATTTTCCAGAGCTGACCGGATACGCTGTTGTTGTTCCGGGCCCGCCGGCGGCATGGGCTGACGGGGCAGGCCAGAAGGAACACCTTGGAGACTTTGTGCGAATTTTGTGGCTGCTGGCAGGTTGTCGTGGGGCATCAAGGCGTTCCACAATCGGAGCAGTTTTAGATGCAGTTCGTGGGCCGCAGGATGATCTCCTGCCTGGACTGCATCCCACAATTGGGCTGAATGGCGCGGCGCCGCCGTCAGAATAGCGGCAATGGAGCCATGGGCGCCCAGGGTGTAGGAAGGATACATCAAGGCATCCACGGCGCTGAATATCAGCTTCCCAGCGGGCACATCCGCCATCAAATCGGCAAAAAGTTTTAAATCGCCCGCGGATTGCTTGACGCCAATAACCTGGGGCACTTCGGACATAATTCGGATCAGCAGTTCCGGTGACAGATAGGTCCAGGGTACAACGTTGTAGATGATGATTTTCTGACCCGTCTCACCAACCATGGTCCGAAAATGCTCCACCATCGCGTCATCGGTGGGGCGGAAAAGGTAGTGCACCGGTGTCACTTGCAAGGCAGCCGGGCCCAGATCGGCGACCATTCTTCCTCGGCGTACCGCTTCCCGGGTGCTGTCGCATATGATACCCGCGATAACTGGTGCGCGGCCCGAGGCGGCATCGATCGCGGCGGCGACCAGGTCCCGTCCTTCCTCTGCTGTCAGGGTATGACCTTCGCCGGTGGAGCCGCCCACTGCCACTCCCCTGGCTCCTTCGTTGATTAACCAGTCGATCTGTTTTGCGGCGCCGTCAAAATCGATATCGCCGGTTTCATCAAAAGGTGTCGTGGATGGCGGGATAACGCCGAAAAGTTCGGGCATGGTGTTTTCCTTAAATTCCAATCAAATTTCGCAATTCGGTCTCTCCTGGCATATCAGGAGTGCCGAGAAAAACCAGCCGATCTTCGCCCTCAAGGTCCATGGCATCAGTGAGTTCATGGCGCCGCCCCACTAGCTGAAAAATCCAACGCCCCGTTTTCTGGCGAAAACGAACAATTCCTTTTGAGCGCAAAATTGACTTTGGCAGGGTCGCAATCGCTTTCATAAATTTGACCTCATCCATCGGCTCCCTCAAAAGCAAGGATACGGAGCTAAAGGCATCTTCGTGACCATGGCGATGGCTCGGTCCCTCCGGAGGTGCGCGCCTGCCTGTACCTAACAGTAATTCCACTGGGACTTGGGCT
>CAJWZI010000141.1 GCA_913049615.1 uncultured Alphaproteobacteria bacterium
GTGATTTTGCGTTTTTCTGAAGGATCTAATGAAGCGGTGCCCGGATTTTTTTGCGTTTACTGGCCTAAATTCTCGTTTTTGAGAAGAGCCCGGTATCTGGCGGCTGTATGCTGTGAGCCAGGGAAGGTTTGCTGCGACAATCATGTTCTCGCCCCCCCAGTCTTGATATGAACGGTGCAAATTTGAGGTAATTTAATGTTCACTAGTAACCCTTTCGCCGAACTATCATCATTCATACCGCCTGAAGTCATGCAGACGTACATCGTCGTTATGATTATTTTGGTTGCTGTAGGCACGCTGTACGACATCATCCACAAAAGGAGCGCCAAATATTTTGTCGACAATTGGCGAAATGCAAAAGCAAAAGGCGGGCAGGAAGTCGGTGGCGGAGATATGGTCTCCTTGGCAGTCCAGACCGTTGTCGTGGACGGTCTGACTTCCGGTGAGTTCTGTGATGCGCGGCGTAGAATTGCCCATCTGCTGACGATGTATGGCTTCCTAATTTACGTGATAACAACCGTTATCATGGTGTTTTGTTACCCGACGTCCGATACGTCCACACCCACCATCCTGCCACAAATGTGGTGTATCGGAGCGTTGTTGGTATGCCTTGGCGGCTACTGGTTTTGGTTCTTCATTCGGGTCGACGTCGTCGCCGAAGGCTATTCACCATTCCGTATTATTCGTGCTGATTTATTCATCCTCTCTCTTTTAGGGAGTGTGACACTCGGCCTGGTCTGGGCCTATTTGCAGGTGTCCGGTAATTCTTGGTCGAACGTATTTCTCGGTTTATACCTGATTGCGACAACAGTGTTGTTCGGATCCGTTCCGTGGTCCAAGTTTTCGCACATGTTTTTCAAGCCTGCGGCAGCCTTCCAGAAAAGAGTAGAAAATGCTAACGGTTCGCGGAGTAACCTGCCGGCCCCTGTCGACAAACCGGAAATATTCGGCAGTGCCCGCAAACAGCCCCGACATTATTAATCAACTCATTACTGCCCTTAGATTCAGGAGATAACGGTCTATCATGCCGACATTTGTCTATATGACGCGTTGCGACGGCTGTGGCCATTGCGTCGATATCTGTCCGTCCGACATCATGCACATAGATACTACCAGTCGCCGTGCTTACAACATTGAACCCAATATGTGTTGGGAATGCTACTCCTGCGTGAAGGCATGTCCACAAAATGCGATCGATGTACGCGGTTATGCCGACTTCGCCCCTTTAGGCCACAGCGTTCGGGTTCTCCGAGAAGAAGAAAAGGGCACAATTTCATGGAAGATTAAATTCCGAAACGGAAGCGAGAAAAGTTTTATTTCTCCAATCCGGACTACGCCATGGGGCTCGATTAAGTCACCGTCTGATTATGAGGTGCCGAGCCAGGAAGCTTTGAAGTCAGAGGATCTTGCGCACGAACCGGAAGCACTCAACATAGACAAGCTGCCTGCGTTGACACCAGATAAGCTCAAGCAAGGATTGGTATAGTGAGTATGTTCAGACGTAGGAAAACGATTTTAGTGGATTCGGATATCCTCGTCGTCGGCGGCGGCATGTCTGGTTGCGGGGCGACGTACGAATCCAGATACTGGGGACGCGACCTTAAGGTTGTTTGTGTCGAGAAGGCAAATATCGAGCGCAGCGGCGCTGTCGCACAAGGTCTCTATGCGATCAATTGTTATATGGGCATGCAGTGGGATGAGAATCAGCCCGAGGATCATGTACGCTACGCCCGGAACGACTTGATGGGTCTTGTGCGGGAGGATCTGGGTTACGATATTGCCCGCCATGTCGATTCCACGGTGCATAAGTTTGAGGAGTGGGGTCTGCCCATAATGAAGGACCCGGAAACCGGGCGGTATTTGCGTGAAGGCCAATGGCAGATCATGATTCACGGAGAAAGCTATAAGCCAATCGTCGCCGAGGCAGCCCGCAAGGCGGCCACGGAAGTTTATAACCGGATCATGGTGACGCACCTATTAAACGACAAGAGTAGGCCCAACCGGGTCGCTGGGGCCGTTGGTTTTAATGTTCGTACCGGGGATTTCTATGTTTTCCGCGCGAAGGCAGTAATTGTAGCTGCTGGAGGTGCGTCGCATATCTTCAAGCCGCGCGCGGTCGGTGAAGGCATGGGACGTACCTGGTACGCCCCATGGAGCAGCGGCTCCGCATATGCGTTGCCAATCCTATCTGGCGCTAAGATGATGCAGATGGAAAACCGGATCGTCCTAACCCGATTTAAGGACGGTTATGGCCCGGTCGGCGCCTACTTCCTGCATCTTAAGACGTACACTGAAAATGCATATGGGGATGAGTACGAGTCCAAGTGGTATGATCACACCAAGGAATTGGTCGGAGATTACATTGATCGGCACCCTGTGCCGACCTGCCTACGCAACCATGCTTTTCTGGAGGAGGTAAAAGCGGGCCGTGGACCCATCCGCATGGTGACGAAAGAGGCGTTTCAAGATCCGCATAAGGAGACCGTTGGCTGGGAAAATTTTCTTGGGATGACAATCGGGCAGGCGGTTGTCTGGGCCTCGCAAAATATTGATCCGAAGCATACCAATCCCGAGTTGACTACTTCGGAACCTTACGTCATGGGGTCGCACGCCACGTGCTCTGGTGCATGGGCAAGTGGCCCATCGGATTACGCCCCCTCGGATTACCAGTGGGGGTACAACCGGATGATGACTGTCGAGGGGCTTTTTGGCGCTGGCGACACAATCGGCGGCACCGCCCACAAGTTCTCGTCGGGATCATTTACTGAAGGCCGGATAGCCGGAAAGGCGGCGGTCAATTACGTGAACGATTTGGGTAGTGAGCTGCCTGAGGTAAGTGAGCGGGAGTACGAAGATTTGAAGAAGGTTGTCTTCCAGCCCATGGAAAACTACGAAGTTGGCCGCAATGAGATCGTCGCTGGAACTGTTTCGCCGAGTTATTTGCTCCCTCTACACGGTCTTCAGCGTCTCGAGAAGATCATGGACGAATACGTCGGCGGCATCAGTTCTCACTATACAACGAATGAACCCCTGCTCACTCGTGGGTTAGAGTTGCTGGGCATGCTGCAGGAAGACCTCGACCATTTAGGGGCAGAAGACTTGCACCAGCTTCAGCGCGCATGGGAACTTCAACATCGGGTTCTGGCCTCGGAGTGTGTGACCCACCATACGATGTTTAGGGAAGAAACGCGGTGGCCGGGGTACTACTATCGGGCCGATCATCCTAAGCTGGATGACAATGATTGGCATTGCTTCACCCTATCCCAATACGACCGGGACTCCGGGAAATGGGAAATGGAGAAGGCGCCCGTCTATCATATCGTTGACTAGATCGGGTCCGGGACACATCCTTTTGATACAGTGAGATTTTTTCTGGCGATGATTGAGGCCGACTGGTATGGCTCTCCCTCAGAGTGTTGGTCACAAAGTGACATCTTTTGGCTGATCTCGGTGACGTCATTGGCACCTGACGAGCCGGCGATGAGAACAGGAAGGTCGCTTTTAGGATCATGATCATCGCCCAGATCACCGACACCCACCTTGTAGCTGCCAACGCAGCCGACCCGATGTTTAACGCGCGGACAGAGAACCTTCGCGCGTGCGTAGCTGATATCAACGGCCTTGATCCCAAACCCAATGCCGTTATTCATACTGGCGATATTACCCAACACGGCAAGGCGGCTGAATTTGCCCACGCCCGATCGCTCCTCGCCAATTTAGAGGCACCTCTGTACGTCACCCCTGGCAACCGTGATGGCCGCGCCGAAATGGCCCGGGCCTTTGCAAACGATGGTTATCTGTTGTCCGATTGTGCGTTTGCGCACTATGCGGTCGAGATCCATCCCGTGAGGTTGGTTGCGGTGGATTCTCTCTCCGACGATGGTAGTGCCAAGGGGGACCTTTGCGATGCCCGCCTGGCAATGCTCGACGCGACCCTGGCCGAAGCGCCTGCGCGGCCAACAGCATTGTTCATGCATCACCCGCCCTTCGACGTGTCTGCCGCTCCCGACCCGTTTGCGTACCAACATCGTAAGGCAGTGGCGGGTCTGATAGCGGTTGTATTGCGGCATCCGCAGGTAGTCCGCATCTTTACCGGCCACATGCACCGCCCATGGACCGCAACGGTAGGAGGCGTTGCCGCGAGTACCGTTCCTAGTGTCGCCGTCGATCGGCGGTATGGACCCTATGCTGCAGCGATGGAGGGGCGGCCAGTCTACCAGGTGCACAGGTTCGAGGGCGATGGGGGATTTGTCAGCCAGACCCGCTTGCCTGCATCTGGTCTGCAGTCGTCCGACTCGTGCAGCTAAGTCTTTCCAATTTTTCTCGATCGTCTGGCTCTTCGTTGCACGTGGGTGTGGGCCTCGCGGTGGTTGCAGCTTTAGATCAATTATGGTCGGTTATTGACAATGTCAGGCTGTCCACGGCAAAAATTGGCTGAATAATGGTATTTTGAGAGGTTACATGGCTGGGCTCATACCGCCACATGGAAAAAGTCAACTCAATCCGTTGATTGCCTCTGAGGCCGGACACTCTGACGCGTTGACATATGCCGAGCAGTTGCGGAAGGTTCCGATGTCGAGCCGCGAGGTCTCTGACTTGCTAATGCTGGGTATGGGGGCCTATACGCCGCTAAAAGGGTTTATGGGAGAGGCAGACTGGCGAGGCTGTTGCCTTGATATGAAAACCGCGGATGGGTTATTTTGGCCGATCCCTATCACGCTTTCTTGCGAGAGCGACCTCGCCTCTGGTATTGCCGTTGGTGAGGAGGTGGCCTTGCTGGATGACACTGGCACGATTTTTGGCACCCTTGAGGTGACGGAGAAATATACGATCGATAAGGCGTTCGAATGCGCCCATGTTTACAGCACCACTGATGTTGCACATGCCGGCGTCGAGAAGGTGATGCAGCAAGGCGCTATCAACCTGGCCGGACCGGTGATCGTGCTCAACGAAGGCGATTACTCGGAAAAATACCCTGGTCTCTATTACCGTCCGGCCGAAACGAGAGCGCTGTTTCAGACTCAGGGCTGGAACACCGTCGCGGCCTTCCAGACACGTAATCCCATGCACCGCAGCCATGAATACCTGGCAAAAATTGCGGTTGAGATCTGTGACGGTCTACTCATCCATCAAGTCCTCGGCGCCCTCAAGCCGGGAGACATCCCGGCAGAGGTCCGCGTCGCTTCGATCAACGCCCTGGTGGCAAACTATTTTGTGCCTGGTACTGTAATTCAGGCCGGGTACCCCATCGAAATGCGTTATGCTGGGCCACGTGAAGCCTTGCTACATGCAGTGTTCCGGCAGAATTTTGGCTGCTCACATCTGGTTGTCGGGCGTGATCACGCCGGGTTAGGAGATTACTACGGACCGCTCGATGCTCATCACATCTTCGATCAAATTGATAAGGGCAGCTTGGAAATCCAGCCACTTAAAATTGACGTCACGTTTCATTGCTACAAGTGCGAAGGCATGGCGACGGGCAGGACCTGTCCGCA
>CAJWZI010000142.1 GCA_913049615.1 uncultured Alphaproteobacteria bacterium
TCACTACGTCGAGCGTCGGCCGCCTCTCGTTCCGATGCCAGCCGCGTGGCTTCCTCGACCTGGCGGCGAGCATTTTCTTCCGCACGAGCCCGGGCCGCTTGATCAGCAGCCTGGGCGTTGTCCAGGGCCTTGGCCCGAGCCGATTTTTCCTCTGTTGAAAGGGTCTTTAAGACATGTCGCGCGCGGCCGCTGGCAACCTCCACCGTGCCCAGTGAATCTGCTGACGAGCGCAGGGCCAGCTTGCTGTCAACAACGGGTTCAATTCCCACGGTCAGATCTGGGGCTACGTTGCGGGAAACACCTGCCACATCCCCAGCCGCCTGATTGGCGCGCGCTAGCGCGCGCCGGCGTCGCACTTCAACTTGAACAGTTTTTCTGCCACCCCCCATTCCGCCTCGTGCAGGAGAGCTGCCACTCTCTCCGGGCTTGCGCAGACTTAGGGGCTCGCCATTGCCCAAACTTAGGGTTTTTTTCTTACCCGTATCACTCACGTCGCCTTGTCCCATCTCGTTACAAGCAGTTGCCGACCATGGCAATCAAATTCCGTTTTTCAATCCGAACATCTCTTCGTCGCGCACAAAATCGCCTTGCCTGAACCTATGCCAGTCGAACAGGTTCATCGCGGAACTTCCTCAACTGGCGGGATTCGTTTAAAAAACGATCCGTCAAGCCACCTTTCCGCAAAACAGCATGTACCACATTTTCACGGCCCAGTGCCAAACTCAATTCAGCAACCGTGAAAAGATCCACGACGTATCGGTCGGGGTGACCCGACGCATTGACCCGATCTGGATCCCCACTTAGCAGTTTCCTCCGGCCATTTTCTGCTCCGTCGGCGGCCGTTATAGCAATTGCAGTAAAGTCTTTTCGGAGGACAGCCCGCACCTTTTCAGATCCCAGTGTCAGTTGCCCCGCCCGCTTTCCCAAGCCCAGTAAATCCAAGCAGCGCCGCACCATAACGCTTTCTACCTGATCAGCCATGTCGTCGGGTACCGTCACAGGCCCTTTCGCCGCACGGGCAAAAAGACGTTTTTTCACCGCCCGGTCCACCAGATTTCGCCGGCAGCCCACCCAGATGCCACGTCCTGGCAGTTCGCGGCCCAAATCGGGGCATAACAGGCCTTCCGGTCCGACGACAAACCGCACCATGCCATCCGGCGGCTGTGTATCTCCAGTGACTATACAACGCCTCAAGGGGCATTGGTCCTGCCCCGGCGGTGTTATGTTGAGCACTGCGTTCATTTAACGACTGCTAGTCATCTTTCACTGGATCAGCCGTATCGTCTTCATCAGAGGTCACCTCGTTCCGCTCTTCATTTTCGAACCAGTGCGCCCGGGCGGCCATGATCATCGCAGCGGCTGTTTCCTCGTCCAGTTCGAATTCACGCAGAATGCCTTCTTCAGGGTCTGTCAGTTCATCCGTCGCCAATTCGGCAAAATCATCCAGTTCCTTGATGTCCTGTTGACCAAGGACAACAAGCATTCCGGGGGTCAGGCCTTCCAAAACAGCCAGCTCCTCGGTCACACCCAATTCGGTTCGTTGCCGATCAAACTCCGCGTCCCGGGCATCAAGATATTCGTTGGCCCGCTGTTGCAACGCCGCCGCGAGTTCCTGATCAAATCCTTCCAGGGTCGCCAGCTCCACTTCGTCGACATAGGCAACCTCCTCAACTGTGCGGAAGCCTTCCGTGGCCAAAAGCTGAGCCATCATTTCGTCAATTACCAAGGCGCCCATAAACAATTCACTGCGCTGGCGCAGCTCTTCCTGGCGGCGTTCTGATTCTTCTTCTTCTGTCAGAATATCAATTTCCCAACCGGTCAACTGTGAGGCTAACCGCACATTTTGCCCACGGCGACCGATGGCTAGACTCAGCATTTCATCTGGTACCACTACTTCGAATTTCTGAGCCTCCTCGTCCATAACAACCTTGACCACCTCAGCCGGGGCTAGACCCTTAACCAGAAAGGTAGCTGGATCGGGTATCCATTGAATAATGTCAATTTTCTCACCTTGCAGTTCGTTCACCACTGCCTGCACCCGGCTACCTCGCATACCCACACATGCGCCCACAGGGTCAATGCTGCTGTCGTTAGAGACCACGGCGATCTTTGCACGGCTACCGGGATCGCGGGCCACTGCCTTGACCTCGATAATACCGTCGTAAATTTCCGGCACTTCCTGAGTGAATAGTTTGACCATGAACTGGGGATGGGTGCGGGACAGAAATATTTGCGGACCGCGCTGCTCGGAACGCACATCGTAGACATATGCGCGGATACGGTCGCCCTGGCGCAAGCTTTCACGGGGCAGGGCCTCATCCCGGCGTACGATGGCCTCGGCCCGGCCCAGGTCAACCAAGACGTTACCATATTCTACCCGTTTGACGACACCGTTTACCACTTCACCGATGCGGTCCTTGTATTCCTCGTATTGCCGTTCCCGTTCCGCTTCGCGCACCTTCTGAACGATTACCTGCTTGGCAGTCTGAGTGGCTATGCGACCGAAATCAATTGGTGGCAGGGCTTCGGAAATGAGGTCGCCAATGCGGGCATCCGGATTGCGACCCAGGGCCTCCTGCAAAGGAATTTCCGCGGCAGGGTTCTCCACAATTTCGACCACTTCCAACAGACGATGCAGACCAATATTTCCGGTTTTGCGGTCGATCTCAGCCCGGATCTCGTTTTCCATACCGTATTTAGATCGCGCCGCCTTTTGAATAGCCTCTTCCATGGCCTCGACTACAATTTCTGCATCAATCGCCTTTTCTCGCGCTACCGCATCGGCGATTTGCAAGAGTTCCAGGCGATTAGCACCTACGACTGTTTGTACTTCTGCCATTAGCTTTTTCTCTTCTTCAAAGTGTCTCGGATCACATCATCAGTCAGCACCAATTCCGCGCGGGCGACATTCTTAAATGGAATAGTTAATTCCTTCACGCTGTTGTTTCTGTTGGTTACAGATAAGAGGATATAGTCTTCATCCAGTCCCATTAGCTTACCTACAAAACGACGCTGTCCATTTTGCGATTCAGCGGTCTCTATGCGCACCTGATTACCGGAGAAACGGGCAAAATCCTCTGTCCGCATCAGCGGGCGTTCGACGCCAGGAGAACTTACCTCTAGCGAATAAGTCGTTGGGATAGGGTCTTCGACGTCTAAAATAGCGGATATAGCACGGCTTAGATCGGCGCAGTGGTCCACGTTCATTGCGCTATTGTCCTTGGGTTCTGCCATGACCTGCAGCGTCAGCTTGCGCGCCTCACCCATCAGGGCAAGCCGCACCAGGCGGAAACCCATGGCCTCCACAGATGGACCGATCAGCCGCTCAACCTCGCCTAGTTGTCCGCCAAGTTGATTATTCGCTGCCAACACCAAATACCCTCGCAAACAAACGTCTGAAAATTCTGAAACAAAGCCCAAAAACATAAAAGGCGGGCTGCTGGCCCACCTTTTTTGCCGCCCCGCTGGTCGCCAGGCTATTTATTACGTGTCTGTATATTGCCGTAAGGCCTTCAAAGCAAGAGTTAAGACGAGTCGGGAACGCAGCGCTGGAAAGTCAGGAATACAGGTAGACGACCCTCATCAATTCCTTTTCCCTCGTAACGGGTAGGCGGCCAGTCGTCCGGGCGAATCCTCCAGTCACCGGGTCGCCGCGCCAGCCATTGGAATTCCGCAGCAGTTGTCATGTGATCTAGCATCCATCGGCAATAGTCCATATGGTCGGTCGCCATGCGCCATTGGCCTCCGTCCGCCAGCACGCGCGCTATTTCCGCGATATTTTTTGGTACAATAAAGCGGCGTTTTTTATGGCGGCGTTTTGGCCAAGGGTCGGGGAAAAGCAGAAACGCTGCCCCAATACTGGCGCCTTTCAGGCTGTCTAACAACAAACTGGCATCGTCCATGACAATACGGATATTGTCCAGGCCCTGTTGGTCAATATCCGTCAACAGGCGGGCCACACCGTTGATGAAGGGTTCGCAACCGATAAAGCCGATTTGTGGATTGGACTTGGCCAGGGCTGCCAAATGCTCGCCAGCGCCAAAGCCTATTTCCAGCCAAACGGTTTCGATGTGTCTATCGAATAGCGATCTGGGATCAATAGATCGGGGGGCAAAATTACCAGGCTCAATCTGCAGCCGAGGGAGAAGACGTTCCAGTGTGGCCAGCCGGCCCTGGCGCAAGGGCTTTCCACGTCGCCGCCCAAAAAGGTTACAGGCAAATGACTTAGCCAAGAAGCGGCTTCAACTCTGGAACCAAATCCAACCGCTCCCAACTGAAATGGCCGTTATCGGTCGGCTCTTGGCCGAAATGACCATAGGCTGCCGTCGGCCCGTAAATGGCACGGTTCAACCTCAGCATATTGCGTATACCCCGGGGGCTTAGATCTACATTCTTGGATAGAAAATCGACTAAGGCATTCTCGTCACAACGGGCCGTGCCATAGGTATCCACATAAATGGATAAAGGCTTGGCCACACCGATGGCATAAGACAATTGGATGCAACACCGGTCCGCCAGCCCAGCCCCGACAATGTTCTTCGCCAAGTATCGGGAGGCGTAGGCTGCGCTGCGGTCCACCTTAGTTGGGTCCTTGCCCGAAAATGCGCCGCCGCCGTGGGGCGCGGCGCCACCATACGTATCGACTATTATTTTACGGCCTGTTAGACCTGCATCGCCATCAGGGCCGCCAATCACGAAGCGGCCTGTGGGGTTAACATAAAATTCGGCATCTTCACACATCCAGCCTTCCGGCAGCACATCCAGCACATACTTGCGCACAAGTTCGCGGACCTCCCGCTGATCTGAGTCCGCAGAATGCTGGGTAGAGACCACCACAGATGTGGCGCCAACCGGCTTACCTTCCATGTATTTCAAAGTCACCTGGCTTTTTGAATCCGGGCCGAATTGAGGCGTCTTTCCGGCTCGGCGATCTTCCGCCATGTTACGCAAAATCGCATGAGAATAATGTATTGGGGCCGGCATAAGAACGTCAGTTTCATTACAGGCGTAACCGAACATAATGCCCTGATCTCCGGCGCCAATGTCTTTGTTCCCAGAGGCATCGACTCCTTGCGCAATATCGACGGACTGAGGGTGCAAATGCACCTGAACTTCGGCGTTCTTCCAGTGAAAACCGTCCTGTTCGTAACCGATGCCCCGCACTGTATCCCGCGCCGCCTGTTCCATGGCGTCCTTGTCGTTGGCGACCTCGGCCGGGCCGCGTACTTCGCCGGCCAAAACAATTAGGTTCGTGGTGGCAAGTGTTTCGCATGCCACCCGCGCATCATCGGGATCGGCGGCCAGAAACATGTCCACGATCGCGTCCGAAATCTGGTCACAAACCTTGTCAGGATGCCCTTCGGAAACTGATTCAGAAGTAAAAAGATAGTTGCCGCTCGACACAGCGCGCCTCCAGTTAGTTGGAAAAAATCTCACCAAGACGGAGATACCGCCGCTTGCGGGCATTTCTTACAGGCTTTTTGGCCAGGGTCA
>CAJWZI010000143.1 GCA_913049615.1 uncultured Alphaproteobacteria bacterium
TATGGCCAGGGTGCCAAAATGGCGGCGCGCGACACCATCAACGCCGACGCATTCAGCCTGCAGCAAATCGAAGCGCTGGACACGCCCCGATGCGATGCTTTGAATAGCACCCGCCGGGTCCCCGTGAAAGCCTACTGCGCGCGCCATTTCATTGGCCGTGCCAGCGGGAATAACAGAAAGTCGAACCCGGTCGTTGTCGGGAGCGCCATCGCCCATGATGCCATTCAGCACACCATTCATGGTGCCATCACCACCAACGGCGATAAAATGTTCTGCTCCGTCGGCAATGCCCTGTCGGGCCAAATCAGTCTCATCTCCTGCGCGCGCAGTTATGGTGACGTCAATATCTCCTAGCGCGGAGCGCAAACCAGCCTCGATCTCGGGCCAAGCCTTGCCGCAGGCACCCTGACCGGCGGCGGGATTGACGATGACCCTAACCGGCATGACAGCCTGTTAGGCCTGCAAAGCCTCGGTCAGGAAACGAATGCGATCCTGACCCCAGTAAGGCACACCATCATGGATGAACCAAGGCATGCCGAAGACTTCATGCTCGATGGCCTCGTCCGTGTTAGCCTGATGTATTGCCGCAAGGTCGTCAGCGTCAATTCTCTCCGCCAAAGCTTGCCCATCAAAGCCCGCCTGATCTGCGGCAGTGATCAAAACCGAAAGATCGGATATATCTTGCTCGGCCTCCCAAACACAGGCCAGGAAGGCATTGGACAAGGCAATGGCGTCTTGACCCAACTGCCGTGCCGCAATCACCATATGGGCAGCCTTGCCGTCATCCACCGGAAAAAATTTTGGCTCTATATTCATGGGTATGGACCAATGGCGCTTCCAACGTTCCAACTCCACGAGACGATAGGCCAGGCGGGCAGGATGGCGTTTGGGAACGGGCAGTCCACCTGTCGCTGCCAACAACTGACTGCCAATCACAGGTTTGATATGGAAGGCTGCGCCGGTACTCTCAATAATCTCCGGCAGGCGCCGGCCGCCCATGTAGGTGTATGGCGAAGCTAGTGAAACGTAATAATCAACTTCCTTGCTCATAAGACGTCCACCCTATCCTAATGTTTATGTTCTTTCTTGCCACGCATCTTGTACGTCTCGCCTACTCCTTTGGCGCCCATACCCATAATCTTAATTTGGACCGTCATGTCGCCGGCCTTCTCGAACGTCAAGGTTAAGAGCAAGGAGCCACCTTTTGCCAACGGCGATTTCAATCCCATGAGCATCACATGTAACCCACCCGGCTTCATAATGACCGTACCATAAGCTGGAATTTTGAGACTGCCGACGGGGCGCATTTTCATTACACCGCTGTCCATAACATGATTATGCAGAGCCGCACTTTTTGCCACGAGCGATTTTGCGGACAACAAACGATCCCCTGCATCTGACGAATTTTTTATCGTGACATACACTACACCATTGCGTGCTTTGGTCGCCGTGGCGCGGGCCCAACCCTGAACATCCAAGCCCGCTCCGGCCCAGGCGGGAGACAGCAACAAGAAACTAATGAGAAACAGCAGATACCGCACTGGCCAATCCAATCGTCCTCCGGAATATATGATCCGCCGCACGGTATAACAATGCATGACGCTGAGCCAGCAACACTGCGTTGCGATCATATCCGCCACCTAAGACACAGGCGACGGGGAGGTTTCGGCGAGCGCAAGCCGTGATGACCATTGCATCCCGGTCCGCCAGGCCTTCGTCCGTCAGGGCTAATTTACCCAAAACATCGGCATGATGGGGGTCGACACCGGCATTGTAAAAGACCAAATCCGGGCTCAAGTTAGCCAGCAGATCTGGCAGTTGTGCGGACAATATGTCGAGGTAATCCCTGTCGCCGGTGCCAGAGGGTAAACCGATGTCCAGATCGCTGGATTGTTTACGCACCGGAAAATTGTCCCGGCAATGCATAGAAAAAGTGAAGACGGCGCCGTCGCCCCGAAAGATTTCCGCCGTGCCGTCCCCTTGATGTACATCCAGGTCTACGACCAGCATGTTCATGGCCAAGCCCGAAGCCTGCAATACCCGGGCTGCGATCGCAACGTCATTGAAAAGGCAGTAGCCAGCACCATGGGCAGCGCCGGCATGATGGCTACCGCCAGCGGTATTGCAAGCGATGCCATGTTGCAGGGCAAGGAGTGCGGTCATAACGGTACCGCCCGCAGAAATTCGCGCTCGATCTGCCAACTGAGGTGAAAGGGGCAACCCAATTCGGCGCATTACATTGTCATTCGCTGTCTGCGTCAGAATGCCATCCACATAGTCAGAATCATGAACTAATTCCAACCACCAACGGGGCGGCATCGCCGGTTTGTTTAAGGTCTGGGCTGTGGCCAAACCCTCGTTCCGCAGCAATTGGATTAACCGGCTGTATTTTCCCATAGGAAAACCGTGCTTGCGGGGCAATGTCATAACGTAACTGGGGTGATGCACGATAGGAACTGCCATTACGCCGGTCCCATTGATATTCCGTAGGTGAGGAGAACATCCCTTAAACCATGAATGCCGCGAAATTGGTGAGTTAATAGCGCAGCCATCTGGGCTGACGCGATATAGGCCGGAGTATCATCAATGAAGAGAGTACTATTCGGCTTGCCGCCCAGTTCCGTCAAAATTAGACGGAAGATTTCAGGCTTCTCCTTGGTGGATTTCAGTTGACTTGAGAAGAAAGCTTGTTCGCCAAACAACGTCGCTGCCTGTGGGAACACCTCGGCAAATCCATCCTGCAACAGGGGACCGTTATTTGTCAGCATGGCGATGGCCGTCTGGCAACCGACCTGGGCCACAAGATCCAACATTACCGCGTCCGGCTCAATTGAATCCCTGCGCGCACGCAGCCAATCAACACGTGAAACTGAAACGCCTAGTCGCTCGCTGAATTGGTTCAAGTAATCTTCGGCTGAATACAGGCCGCGGTCACCCTGATCGTCAAATCCAGATCGAAATATGGCGGCATCAATATCTGCAGCAGGCAACCCCGTGACGTCGGATAGAATCCGCAATCGTTCGTTAAAATCATAACGGCACAGAACACCGTCCATATCAAATATCACCAATTCAATATTTGACTGCAAAATATCCAGCTCCTTTGGTTTGCGTAACATGCCTGTATTTGATGTCTGCATTGCTGACCCGAATTTTGGCAATGCCAGATTTGCTTAAGACATCTTCCTGCGCCTATCCATCACCGGCACCGATGTTCGAGGCTCTTGCACACAGTCCACCGAGGTCAAATCCTTCCCCGGGACGAGGTCTCATCATACTCGCGAGAAATGACAATGTCTTTGCTGCTTTACTCCGCCATAACCTGGGCGATAAATATTCACAACACTCGGTCGGTCCCAATGACAACCGCCCATCAACCGTCCAGTCGAAAAATCATGACACTCCTTTACAGGATCGCGCCGACGGTCCAGGGAACAAATTCGTCCGCGCCGATGCCCAATTTTTCTGATTTTGACAGTTCGCCCGAAGCTGTCGACACGACCAAGTCGAAGATATCCTGCCCCATTTCTTGGATCGTTGCCTCACCATCAACGATACGGCCGCAGTTGATATCCATGTCGCCTGCCATGCGGTCAAACATCGTGGTATTCGTCGCCAATTTCAGGCAGGGCGTCGGTTTGCATCCAAAGACAGAGCCACGGCCCGTGGTGAAACAGGCGATGTTGGCTCCGCCTGCCACCATTCCGGTGATGGAGGCCGGGTCATAGCCGGGAGTATCCATGAAGACAAAACCCTTTTCGGTAATCTTTTCCGCATATGGGTAGACATCCACAAGGTTAGTAGTACCGCCCTTGGCCGTCGCTCCGAGGGACTTTTCCAGAATTGTGGTCAAGCCACCCGCCTTGTTTCCTGGCGATGGATTATTGTTCATCTCTGCCCCCAGGGCAGAGGTATAGTTTTCCCACCAATGGATATGTTCAATAAGTTTTTCACCGACTTCCCTACTGACGGCGCGTCGGGTCAACAGATGTTCGGCGCCAAAAATTTCTGGCGTCTCTGCAAGACAGGCGGTGCCCCCGTGCCGCACCAGAAGATCCGCCGCTGCCCCCAAGCTGGGATTTGCTGAAATCCCGGAATATGCGTCAGATCCGCCGCATTCCATGCCCAGAATCAGTTCACTGACCGGGATGGTTTCCCGCTCGACCTTGTCTGCATCGGCCAGCATATCCTCTATTAAGCCAATACCGTATGCCACGGTTTTCTCCGTGCCTCCTGAATCTTGGATAGTAAAGGCATGAAGTTTATCGGAGGTATTTAGTTTTTCCGCCTCCATCATGGCGCCAATTTGGTTTGCCTCACACCCCAAACCCAATAGCAAATTAGCCGCAAAATTCGGATGTTTGGCGTAGCCCGAAATGGTCCGCTGAATGTAGTTCAGGCCGATGCCGGCACAGCCACCACAGCCGTAATCATGGGTCAAGGCCACAACGCCATCTACATTGGGGTAATCCACCAGTGCATCGCCCCTGAAATGGTCGGCAATCATGCGAGCTGCCGTAGCGGAACAATTCACTGACGTGAGCACGCCGATGTAGTTGCGCGTAGCGACGCGACCATCTGTACGGCGGATGCCTTGAAATGTGGCCCGCCTATGTTCAGGTACAAATTCAACCGGTGTCACATTGGCGCCGTACATGTAGTCCCGATCGAAGTCCTTGACCATGACGTTATGAGTATGCACGTGATCGCCCGGCCTAATATCTATGCTGGCAAAGCCAATGATCTGATCGTATTTTCGCACGGGTTCGTCCTTGGCGATGACCTTGGTAGCAATCTTATGACCGGCCGGAATAGGGTCATTGGCTGCCACCCCCTCACTGGCCAAGCGGTCGCCTTGAGCAATATCATCCCGGGCCACGATTACGTTATCATCAGGATGTAAGCGGATTGTGGTTGATTGCTGATCGGTCATTGAAATCTTCCTTGGGTTGACGCCATAGTGAGCGGAATGTACCGCATTCGGGAAAGGTCGGACAATGCCGCTGGATCCGCAAGTTGAATATGTTTTAGGGCTGGTTGCCAAATCGCCCTATCCCGAATTTCACACCGTATCGCCCGAAGAGGCGCGGGAAATTTTTGAACAAACAGCCCCAGCACTAAACATCCAGCCGGAGAATGTCTATCGTTCTGAAGATCTTTGGATAGATGGGATTGACGGCGATATTCCCATCAGAATTTACACACCCCATGCGCCCGCTGCTCACGAGAAATTACCCGTATTGGTATTTTACCATGGTGGAGGCTTTGTCATTGGCAGTCTGGATAGCTACGACAGTTTATGCCGGGCTTTAGCTAATCGGGCGGAATGCATCGTCATCTCGGTAGATTATCGACTGGCGCCGGAACAAAAATTTCCGGCCGCTGTTAATGATGCTTTAGGAGCCTATCAGTGGGTAGCTGATCACGCCCACGAACTGGATGGGGACGCCACACGCCTTGCGATCGCCGGAGATTCGGCCGGCGGCAATATC
>CAJWZI010000144.1 GCA_913049615.1 uncultured Alphaproteobacteria bacterium
ATCTTTACGATTGTCGTCTGGGGTATAGACCGAGCGCCGACGCCACCACAGTAGTTCTCCCCGTAAAAAGGCCTGCGCTAAATCATTGCGGGGCCCGGCGAAGAAGTCCGCTGCCGCCGCCTGTTCCTTGAGACGCCCCCGGTGCAGGAACAGGACCTCATCGGCTAGACGACGGGCCTGATTCAGATCATGCGTGGTCATGACAATTTTGGATCCCTGTTCGGCGGCCTCTTGGATGATTTCCTCAATCAAATGTGTCGCGGCCGGATCCAAATTCGCGCTGGGCTCATCCAGCAACAACAATTCCGGCCGAACGGCCCAGGCCCGCGCCAGAGCCAGGCGTTGCTGTTCACCCACGGATAGCCGCCGGGCAGGTGTCTTGGCATATCGGCTCAAACCGGCTCGCGCCAAAGCGTCCGCAACCTGGTGGTCGCGTTCGCCTGGGGATAGTTCCTTCGATTTCAAAGCAAAGGCTATGTTGGCGTTGACGGAGCGGCGCAACAGAACCGGCCGCTGCAAAACCATCGCCTGATATTGCCCGCGCCGCCCCGGGTCAGAACCGCCGGCCCAGGTGATGCGGCCAGCATCCGGAGCTACTAGACCGTGGCAAAGCTTCAATAGCATGCTCTTACCAGCACCATTGGGTCCAATAACCACACTGCAGCCCGGCCGGTTCGTGAACCGGCAGCTTAAATTCTTTATCACACGCTTGCTGCCAGCGCGCAACGACACGTCGAACAGTTCCAGGGGCAAAGTGACGGCACTGGTTCTCATCCTATTATATTGCCGTAAAATGGGCCAACGGTGAAGTCTAAGCTATATTGCCGCCGAAAGGAGGGCCCGACATGGCAACAATATTGATGGCCTCACATCAGGATCCGGTGGACTTGTGGCGAGAGGCTCTGGCCCAAGAAATGCCGGAGTTGGAATTTCGCGCCTATCCGGACGTGGGTGATCGAGATGAAATTGATTATGCTCTGGTCTATTGGCCACCGCACGGCCTGATCGCTAGCCTGCCAAATGTCAAGGCCGTGCTATCAATCGCTGCCGGCTGCGATCATATCCTAGCCGACCCTGAATTGCCGCCTCATCTGCCCATCGTGCGAATGGTAGATGACTATTTGGCAGCAATGATGGCGGAGTATGCCATTTATGGCGTCCTGCATTTTCACCGCAACATGCACTTCTATCGCCAGGAGCAACTGCGCAGCCGCTGGAACCGATCATGGCCGTTATATACCCCGGAAACAACCGTGGGTATCCTAGGTCTGGGCGCTATCGGTGGCGACTGCGCCCGCAAACTGGGCGCATTGGGCTTCCAAGTGCACGGCTGGTCGCGCAGCGAAAAATCCATGCCGGGCGTCACTTGCCATCATGACGTCGATGGTTTGCTGGCCATGGCCGCGCAATGCAGCTATCTGGTCTGCGTATTGCCCCTGACAACTAAAACCCAAGGGATAATAAACAAGGACCTGATCAACGCCATGCCCAAAGGCGGCATCATCATCAATATTGCCCGCGGTGGCCATCAAGTAGATGAAGACATTCTATACGCCTTGGATAGCGGCCAATTGGGAGGAGTGTTTCTGGATGTTTTTAATGAAGAACCACTGCCCTCCGATCATCCGTATTGGCTGCACGACAAGGTCTGGATAACGCCCCATGTGGCTGGCGAGTTAATGCCACGCTCCTGCGCTAAGTCAGTGGCCGCAAACATCCGCCGTATAGAGGCTAACGAACCGGTACCCAATTTGTTTGACAAGATACGGGGTTATTGACTGCTCACACTGGCGGTGTAGCGTTGATCGCGCGTCCTGATGCGTCTCCGGACCATCCCCAGAGGAACCAAAGCCCCGGCCAGAAAAGCAAATTTAACCATTTGCACAATGGCAACGGGGTTGCCTGCTATATGAATAAGGTCGACATCATGCCACCATGCAGGTTGCCATGCGCATTGCAATGATGGCCTTGAACCCGCACGCCGTGCCAGAACCTACCCCCACCCTTTCTACCTTGTGGAAATAGGGTCCGTTGCGGGTGGAGAACGGCCCTCGGGTCGTGGATGCAATGAAACCGGCAGGTGGTCGGGAAGGAAATTCCGCATCCATCAATCGCGATAGGTCCGATCCTGAGCATCCAGCATTCGCAACAGAGCGGGCCAGGCCAATTCAGCCAAAGGTAGATTGGTGTCGGAAATTTGATTGGCCACGGTTTGAATAGCATCGGTTGACGGCATGTTCAAATTCGCGCCGCCGGACAGGGCGCGCACCTGCATGCTGCAAGCCCGTTCCAGTAAGTATATGTTAAGGAAAGCCGACGATACGTTTTCGCCGCAGCTTAAGGTGCCGTGATTACGCAGAACCATGACATTGCTGTCTCCTAGATGAGCGACCAGACGTTCACGTTCATCGTGGCTCAGAGCAATACCCTCATAGTCATGATAGGCCAAATTGGGCACGATGGTCATGGCAGTCTGGGTCAGAGGAAGCAAGCCATCCGCCTGGGATGACACAGCCACCCCATCATCGGTATGCAGATGCATCACGCAGCCCACGTCGGGCCGGGCGCCATGCACGGCGCTATGGATGGTGAAGCCTGCCGGATTGATTTGATAATCCGTCTCGGACAGGATTTTGCCATTCAGGTCCACCTTGACTAAGGACGAGGCGGTAATCTCGTGGAATAAATAGCCCAGGGGATTTATCAGAAACGCTTCCCCCTCGGACGAACCGATAGAGTCAGGCACCCGGGCCGAAAGATGCGTAAAAATCAGGTCGGTCCAGCCATAGTGAGCAACCAATCGATAACAAGCGGCTAAGTTTACCCTGGTCTGCCATTCGGACTCGCTGACTTTATGCTGCATCTGCACGACGTTCATGGCGTTTATCCTTCCCCTATTTTTACTCCGGCGCAGGTCCGGGAAACTGATCCCGGAGCACACGTTTAAGCGGTTTTCCCGTGGGATTGCGCGGAATTTCCTCGATGAAACCGACACCCTTAGG
Source organism: uncultured Alphaproteobacteria bacterium (assembly GCA_913049615.1). The sequence goes on from CAJWZI010000144.1 coordinate 3,003, forward strand.
CTGCTTGAAGCGAGCGAGTTTGCCGTCGCAATGTTTCAAGACATCGGCTTCGGTCAAAGTTTCATCCGCTCGGACTACCACGGCGAAAGGGCTCTCCCCCCAGCGACCGCTGGCCTGTCCGATCACCGCCACATCGGCTACGCCTGGATGGGAGGTAATTACATTTTCTAACTCCGCCGGATAGACGTTTTCACCCCCTGAAATAATCATATCCTTGACCCGGTCGTGAATGGTGATGAAGCCGTCCTCGTCCCGCAATGCAATATCCCCGGTATGTAGCCAGCCGTCACGGATTGTCTCAGCCGTAGCCTTGGGATTATTCCAATAGCCCTTCATCACATGGGCACCCTTGATCAACAACTCGCCCGGCTCGCCGGGTTCAGTCTCATTGCCGTCCCCGTTCACCACCTTTACCGTGGTATGGAAGAACGCCTTGCCCGCAGAGCCGATTTTGACCATGGCATCATCGGGGCTGATCAGGGTGCCGGGGCCTCCCGCCTCCGTAATACCATAGACTTGGTGCACCTCGATGCCGATGTCCCTATAGGTCTCAATCAAGCTGGCTGGCACCGGCGAGGCGCCGGACATGATCCAGCGCAAATGTGAAATATCGTATTTCTGGAATTCTGGCACTTGCAGCATGAAGTTCAGCATCGCCGGCACGGCCAGATTTACAGTCAGCTTTTCCTGCTCAGTCACTTCCCACATCAGTTTGGGGTCGAATTGACGCAGCATGACGCAAGTACCGCCGATATAAACCGTCACCATGGCCGGCACCAGAGCGCCGACGTGATACATAGGCAGGGCAATGGCAAAGCGGTCCTTGTAACGAAATTCTGCTGTGGTGCTTATTGTGATTAGGGCCCAGGTCATGGTGTTATGGGTGTGGAGCGCTCCCTTGGGCAAACCAGTGGTGCCAGACGTGTACATGATGAACACATCATCATCGTCTCCAGCTGTGATCTCGGGCGCAACGTCGGAGGCGGGATTGGTCAAAGCGTTGTAATCAGTGGAAAAAAGATCCCGTTCATGTCCCTCATCACAAAGTTCCACCCAGTTGACGATATCCGTGCCCCCGCCACCACGGCCATTCAAATCGCACACGGTTTCCGAAAAATCGCTGCCGTAAATTAAAGTAGTGGCGCCTGCATCCTTTAAAATATAACTCAACTCGTCCGCCAATAACCGCCAGTTCAAAGGCACCACAACAGCGCCAATCTTGGCCAAACCAGTAAAACTTTCGAAATATTCGACCCCGTTCATCATTAAAATCGCGACGCGGTCACCCTTCCTTACGCCAAGGTTGTGCATGGCATTGGCCAACTTGTTGGCCCGCAGATCTATTTCACGATAGTTCAGCCGTCGACCGGTGGCCACATCGACCAAAGCTTCCATGGTCGGGTTCAGATTGGCCCGTTTGCTCAGGAATTGACCAATATTGTTTCGCATGACCTTCTACCGTTCCCGTTATCCTCATTCCTTGATGGCTAAGATGGCATATCCGAAAAGAATTTCCCAGTTCGCCAAATTTCCATTTTAGCCTCACAGTTGACGACTAAAAATTTGGCAAGCTTGGTTCTTCTCCTTGGTCGCCATCAGCAAGGAGACCCATCACGAATGCTAAATCTTGTAATCCGGGGTGAGCGAGCCATTCCCGAACACGGAGACGCCCACATTTTGCACATGCCGGCCAACACCAGTAGCATGTAATTTGACATTATAATGGCGGCCAGCCTCTATAGTTAGGGCAATTCAATTGCCGGGAGGGCGTAATGGAATTCGGCATATGCATGTTCGCGACAGATTATTCGATGCAAGCTGCGGATCTAGCCGTGGCTGTCGAAGACCGGGGTTTTGACGCCCTGTTTATTCCGGATCACACCCATATCCCTGCTAGCCGCGAGACTCCTTTCATCATTGGAGGAGAGCTGCCCCCTGACTACTCCCACAACCTGGATATGTTTCTGGGCTTGACGGCTGCTGCTGCGGTAACAAAACGTATTCGTCTTGGCACGGGCATTTGCCTGGTAATGGAGCGTGACCCGATCACCACCGCTAAGGAGGTGGCCAGCCTGGATCACATCTCCGGGGGTCGGCTGGATTTCGGCATTGGCGGCGGCTGGAACCGGGAGGAAATGGAAAATCACGGCATGCCCTGGGAAAGACGATGGAAGGTGGTTCGCGAGAGGGTAGAGGCCATGCAAGCGATCTGGACCCACGACGAGGCCAGTTACGACGGCGAATTCGTCAAATTTGATCGAATTTTCTCTTGGCCAAAACCAGTACAAAAACCTTATCCGCCGATTTATGTCGGTGGTGATGCTGCGGGTACTTTCAAGCGAGTTTTGAGTTACGGCGACGGCTGGGTTCCCATGTTGGCCCAACAAGGCAATTCATATGATTTGAAGACTGACCGCATGGAGGAATTGGCCGCCCTGGCCCAGGAGGCCGGGCACGCCCCCTATCCTGTCACAACGTTCGGCAC
>CAJWZI010000145.1 GCA_913049615.1 uncultured Alphaproteobacteria bacterium
ATCAACCGCGCAAGAATTAAAGCTCGGTAATAATTCAAAAAACTAACCATCGATAGCCTTTTTCACTTGATAGCGTCTAGCCAATTCATGGTTTTGAAAAAATTACAGTGATAGGTGGTCGTAATAATCCATTGCAGGAGGGACCGTGTATTCTGCGGGCGTGATTATTCAGATCGTGCTGAGTTCCCATCGAATTTTGGCTAACAGATTAATCGATTGGAATAATGTGTTCTGCCCGCGCATGGTCACCCTTGCGTCGACCAGTTATGGTGGCATAATTCCGGGACGACTTGCTTTCAAGGAGAATTAAGTTTGTACTTAGTTGAAGAAGACTCAACAGAACTGGAGGACTTGCTATGACGCGGGATATTTCAAGACGTTCTATGCTTAAGAGTACGGCTGCCGTCGGAGCAGCCAGCGCCCTGCCAATGATGCCAATTGTTGCTGAGGCGGGTGATGAGATACTGGTTGGGGGACTGCATGACCTGTCCGGCTTTATTGATTTTGCTGGAATCCCGATGAACCAGATCATGCTGATGGCGATCGAAGAGGTCAACGCCTCCGGCGGTCTGCTGGGCAGAAAGGTCAAGGGCGTGGTCTATGACCCGCAATCGAATATGTCTATGTACTCCCAATTCGCCACGCAACTGGCCCTGAAGGACAAGGCCTCCGTGGTCTTGGGCGGCATTACCTCGGCCAGCCGGGAAACCATCCGGCCGATCTTCCACCGTTACAAGACCTTGTATTTCTACAACACTCTTTACGAAGGCGGGGTCTGCGACCGCAACGAAATCTCGTTGGGCACCACCCCGGCCCAGACCGTGGAGAAGCTGGTGCCTTACACCATGGGTATGTGGGGCAAAAAGGTCTATACCATCGCCGCTGACTACAATTACGGTCAGATCACGGCAGCCTGGGTGAAACGCTATGTTGAGCAGAACGGTGGCGAAGTGGTCTCTACCGATTTCTTCCCCCTTGATGTCACCAATTTCGGCCCGACCATTTCCAAGATCCAAAGCGCCAAGCCGGACATGGTGATGCACGTGCTTGTGGGTACCGGTCATCTGGGCTTTCTTAACCAATGGTCTGCGGCCGGCATGAAGAATAAAATTCCTATGGCGTCAACTACATTCGGAGCGGCCGGGGCGGATATTGAGATCATTAAGCCGGAAGCCGCAAACGGCGTCATTACCAGTTATGGCTATTATCCTTCTATTGACACGCCAGAAAACAATGCTTGGGTGGCGCAGGTGAAAAAGCGTTATCCAGAGAAAACGCCGTTTTTGACCGAACTGTCGGCCTTCACATGGGATGCCATAATGATCTGGGCCGATGCGGTGCGCACGGCGGGCAGCTTGGATCGGATGAAACTGATCGAGGTCATGGAGTCAGGAAAGACCTACACCATGCCATCTGGCAAGTGTACCATTGACCCCAAGACCCATCATGCGGTGCGCGATGTCTATATCGCCGATTTGCAAGACAAGAAGTTCATCATCAAGGAGAAGTTCTCACAGGTGCAGCCAGCAGATACGCAAATGGTTTGTGACCTCGAGAAGAACCCAAACTCCAACAAGCACTATGAAATTTCGCTCAACTAGCGCGAAATTATAAAATTAGCCCGGGTCATTGAGAAATATGACCCGGGCAAAATTATACGACACAAGGTAGGCGTATATGGACTATTCCTTGGTAGTGGCCATTGAGTTATTGCGGGAGGTTGCCGGGCTCATTTTGATCGCTACGGGACTTGCCGTCATCTTCGGCATGATGCGAGTTATCAACATCGCCCACGGCGAGTTCATGATGCTGGGCGGTTACACAGTAGTATTGACCACCAAACTGGGAGTTAACCTTTGGGTCGCCATTCTTATTTTGGCGCCCTTGGCGGTTGGCATATTTGGCGTAATCGTAGAACGGCTGATCATCCGCCATCTCTATGGCCGCATAATCGATTCATTGTTGGCAACCTGGGGCTTAAGTCTATTCATAATGGGTTTCGTAACGGTGGTATTCGGCAACACTGTGGAAGGCGTTAAACCGCCCTTAGGCAGTTTCACAATCGGGGAAAACTATTCTATAGCAGTCTATACCTTGTTCTTGATCTTCGCCGCTGTTGCCTTCCTCTCCATCGTATATCTAGCTTTGCGCCACACCAAGGCTGGCTTGATAGCCCGGGCCACCATGCAAAATCCGGATATGGTGGAAAGCCTGGGGGTCAATTCGAAGCTCGTTTACATGGCTACCTTTGGAATTGGCGCGGCATTCGCCGGTCTCGCGGGCGGCATTTTAGCGCCAATTACTGGAGTAGTACCGGGTATGGGCGCGTTTCTAATTGGTAAGGCCTTTATCACCGTTGTCACTGGCGGCGCTGCTGTGGTTGCTGGAACATTGAGCGCTTCTGGTATTCTTGGATCCATTAGCCAGGCGGTGACCTTCGCCACTACTCCGGTATACGGTGATGCTGCCTTGCTATTCGTAGCACTTGTCTTGCTTCGCCTCCTGCCCCAAGGCATTACTGGGCGCTTTTTCACCCGCAGTACGTAAGACCTGTTTCGACCATGAGGATTGCATGTTGAGCAACGTTATGAAGGACTGGCTGGGTGTCTGTTTTGTCACCGCCCTTGGGCTGGCAATTCTGATTTTTATACCCATCCTGTTTGATTTGTTCGAAGTGCTGCAAATGACCAAGTATGTAGTACTGGCGCTGTTCGCCCTAAGCTTGGCGTACATTTGGGGATTTGGTGGTATTTTGAGTTTTGGTCAGGCCGGTTTTTTCGGCCTCGGCGGCTATACATTCGCTGTTTCAGCCATTAATTTGGGTCAGACGACCATCCCGTTTATCATGGCCATTGGGTTGTGTGCCTTATTTGCTGCGGCATTGGGCTATTTCATGTTTTATGGCCGTTTGAACGACGTCTATATGGGCGTCGTCACCCTTGTGGTTACCTTGATCCTTTGGAAATTTATCAATCACACGGCAGGCCCGGAATACATCATCGGCAAGGCGCGCCTGGGCGGCTTTAACGGCATGCCGTCTATCCCTATCATGACATTACCATGGCGCCCGGATGTGGAGCTTGAACCAGGCCAAATGTTCCAGTATTTCATGGCCATCTTGATCGTTGTGTATTTGTTCCTTCATGTCTTAATTAAATCGAAGTTTGGCCGGGTCGCCATCTCAATCCGCGAGAACGAAGTGCGCACCGGTTTACTGGGGTATGATGTGCGCCTGTACAAACTTGGGATCTTTACCATTGGTGGAGCTATCGGTGGCGCTGCAGGCGCCATGTGGGCGACCTATCAAACCTTTATCGATCCTCATGCATTTAGTTTGGAAGTCTCAGCCAAATGTCTAATCTGGGTTATGGCGGGGGGTGTAGGTACTCTATTCGGACCGATCGTCGGCGTTGTTGCCCTGGAGTACATATCATTAAAGCTGGGTGAGACAGCTTTTCTCAATAATTTGGTAATTCTAGGTACCATTTTGGTCTTCCTAGTATTGCTTTTGCCTAAGGGTATTTTCCCAACCGCCCGGGACTTTGTTGCGAAGCTATGGCATCGAAGCAAACGATCAAATGAGGAAAAATCCACATGACGGCGGCGGATCAATCCTTGCTGACCACCGCTAATTTAACTATGCGCTTTGGCGGCGTTGTGGCAGTGGATCATGTGGACTTCAAATTGAGGACCGGCGAACTTCGCTGCCTTATTGGCCCTAACGGCGCGGGAAAGAGTACTTTTTTCAAGTGCCTGACCGGGCAATTAAGACCCACTGCGGGTTCGATTTTGTTCTCGGGCGAGGAATTGAGTGGGCAGAACACCCACGATATTGTGCGCCGAGGGATTGGCATCAAAACCCAAGTACCAAATTTATTTGACGGCTTGCTAGCCCGAGAAAATATTGCTCTTTCTGCTCGACAGAATAATTCGCAAAAACGATCGGAGGAGGTCACCGATGAGATGCTGGAGTTAATCTCCATCTCTTCTCTCGCGCATCGGGTGGTTGGTAATCTGGCCCATGGCGAACGCCAATTGGTGGAGCTTGCCATGGTCCTTGCAGGTCAGCCGCGTCTCGTGTTGCTCGATGAGCCGGCTGCTGGCATGACGGCTGAAGAGCGGGCACGCCTGGCTTCTGCACTCCGTGGTCTAGCGGGCCGGATGTCATTGATTGTTGTCGAACACGATATGCAGTTTATCCGGGATATAGCGACGGAAATCACAGTGTTCCATCGTGGACAGGTCTTTATTGAGGGTGATGTCGCTGAGATCATGGCTCACAGCGAAGTACAGGAAATTTATTTGGGAAAAGAAGCCGATGGCGCTGCTTGAAATTCATGATCTGCAAGCTGCCTATGGCCCTGTGCCGATACTCCATAAAATTGATATGCACGTGGAGAAAGGCGAATTTATCGGTGTGCTGGGTCACAATGGCATGGGCAAGACCACCTTGCTTCGTGCACTCATGGGCTTTGTTACCACGACGGGCGGAAGCATAAAGTATCGGGACCAAGAAATTCGCCGCCTGGCGACCTACCGTCGCGCCCGTATGGGCATGTCGTTGGTACCGCAAGGCCGAGAAATTTTTCCCAACCTTACGGTTCAGGAAAATCTCACTGTGGGTGCCTTGGGGAAAAATGTTTCTCTTGATCGAATTGATGAGACGTTGGAGTTCTTCCCTCGTTTGCGCACACTGCTGGATCGTAGGGGTGGGGCTTTGAGTGGAGGTGAACAACAGATATTGGCTATTGCCCGATGTCTATGTAATCAACCAACCCTTGTCCTGCTTGATGAACCAACTGAGGGGGTCCAACCGTCGATTATTGACGAAATTAGTGAGGTCCTTCAGGAACTGCAGGCTAAACAGAACCTCACAATCGTAATTGTCGAACAAAATCTAGATTTCATCGTGGGCCTGGCAGCTCGCATTTACACGATTTCCCGCGGCGTACTGGACACAGAAATTCCGATCGAGGAAATCCAGGATTCGACAATGGTGGCAGAATATCTGGGTTTTGGTAGTTCTCGTTAAAACGTAACAGTCTGGCCTATGGATTTTGTAGCAGCGAACCGCTTGCATCTCGGCCATGGCTGACATCATTAAATTAGGATTTGGTCAGGTGCTCAAATCCATATAGGGGAAAATACATGACCGTACTTCAGCCGACTGACGAGCAAGTCTATAAGGTTGCTGAACAATTGGGCATTAACGTAGATGCTGCCAAGGTTGCCTTAATGCAGCCCCGTTTTGCCGATTATGTTGCCGCTTACAAAGTTGTTGATGACATGGCGGACCCCTTGCCGGAGATTAAATACCCGCGCACGCCTGGCTATCGCCCGGGGCCGGAGGAAAACCCCCACAATGCTTGGTATTACAAAACTGAGGTGAAGGGCGCGCCCGAGGGTAAGCTCAAGGGTCGGACGGTGGCACTTAAGGACAATGTCATGCT
>CAJWZI010000146.1 GCA_913049615.1 uncultured Alphaproteobacteria bacterium
CAGGGTACGCGGATTTTTCTGATTTCTCGTTTTATCGTGTGGACGTGGAACGAGGCCACCTGATTGCCGGTTTTGGCCAGATCGAATGGATTGGTGGATCAGACTTATTGTTCCGGCTGCCGGATGTTTTTGATATGGCAGATTGGGAAGGTAGCGTCATTAGCCATATGAACCAGGATCACGGAGATGCTATACAGGATATTGCCCAGGGTCTGCTGGGCGCGGAAGGTCGGGGCTGGATTATGACGGGTTGCGATGGAGAAGGCGGCGATTTGCGCCGCGGCGGCGAGGTCCTGCGTTTGGAATTTGCACACCCCGCCATGGATGGCGATTCGGCGTGCCGCGAGTTGATCGTTCTGGCACGATCCGCTCGGGAAATTGCATCATGAAATTGCCCAAAACCATGCCCTGTGCAGTATCGGTGCACCTCGGTGGATGGGGTGTATTTTCGTTCAGACCTACTTATTGCCTCTACAACCTTTGACGACTATCTTTCCCACGGGGGTATCAACGAAACAGACTGGTGCGGGTGTGCCGTCATCGATTGCACTTACAGCTAACAATCTGAAAATTTATGACACGGGCAAAATTCCAGCGGGCCTGTTGTCATCTCTCAGGAGACTACAGTGACGCAGATCGGACCGAACATCAGTCGCCACGGGCTGAAAACACACGGTATCAATAATACGGGCAAACAATACTGGAACCTGACTACCAGCGCCCTTTATCAAATGGCCCTAGCCAATGGCGAGGCTGAGTTAAGCCACGGCGGTGCTTTGGTCTGTCGTACGGGTGTGCACACCGGTCGGTCCGCGAATGACAAGTTTATTGCCCGGGAAGCCAATAACGAAGCTGAGTTCGATTGGGGCAGGGTCAATAAACCCATCGAACCGGAAGAATTCGATGCTGTCCTAAAAATGCATTTGGCCCATTACGAGGGCAAGGATCTGTACGTACAGGACCTTTGGGCCGGCGCGGATAAGGACCACCGGCTAGCGGTGCGCGTGGTGACAGAACAGGCCTGGCATAATTTATTCGCCCGCAACATGTTCATCATTCCCACGGCTGAGGAACAGACGAATTTCGAGCCCCAGTTCACCATTTTGCAAGCCCCTAGCTTGGAAGCACCAGAAAATACGCCCGGCCTGCGCTCCAGCACGTATATCTTGGCCTCGTTCGAACGGCGCCTGGTGGTCATCGGCGGGACATCATACGCTGGCGAGATCAAGAAATCGGTTTTTTCAGTTTTGAACTACCTACTGCCAGCGCGCGATGTGTTACCTATGCATTGTTCCGTCAATGTGGGCAAAGACGGGAACGCCGCTATCTTTTTTGGCCTTTCAGGTACTGGCAAGACCACTCTTTCGGCTGATCCCAATCGTCAACTAGTGGGCGACGACGAACACGGCTGGGGCGAAAACGGCTTGTTCAATTTCGAGGGCGGCTGCTACGCCAAGGTAATAAACCTGTCGGCTGAAGCCGAACCGGAAATCTACGCCACTACCCGGCGCTTCGGCACGGTTCTCGAAAACGTGGTGATGGATCCTGATACGCGTCGCTTGGATTTGGACGACAACCGTTATACCGAAAACACTCGCGCTTCTTATCCTCTCGATTTTATTCCCAATATTCTTGAAAGCGGTATTTCAGGCCATCCCCGTACTGTGGTGATGTTGACGGCGGATGCCTTTGGCGTTCTGCCTCCGCTATCGAAACTGACGCCAGAACAGGCAATGTATCACTTCCTCTCGGGCTATACTGCAAAGGTGGCAGGCACGGAAAAAGGGGTGGGCAGCGAGCCTCAGGCAACATTTTCCACCTGTTTTGGCGCCCCCTTTATGCCGCGTCATCCCACCGTCTATGGCAATATGCTGCGAGCCCGCATCGCCGAGCACGACACGGATTGCTGGCTGGTCAATACTGGCTGGACCGGGGGCATCTATGGCGTCGGTTACCGAATGCCGATTCAGCATACCCGCGCCTTGTTGAGCGCGGCCTTGGAAGGCGAGCTGCGGGATGTGCCATTTCGCCAGGATGAAAACTTCGGCCTTTTGGTTCCTAAATTGTGCCCCGGTGTACCTAGCGAAATACTAGATCCGCGTGGCACCTGGGCTGATAGTGCCGCTTATGACGCCCATGCCCAGGACCTTGTCGCCCGATTCCGCGACAACTTCGCCCAATATGAGGGTCACGTCGACGACGGTATCAAGGCCGCCGCTCCAAAAGCCGCCTGACATCCGGCCAATATCTGAACCGCATTTGGTCTTAGCCAAAGTCTCTAATTAAAGCTAATGCAGAGCAGTGTTTCTGAGAAATTCAAAAAGAAGAGTGTAGAAAGCTGTATAAAGAAACGTTAACAAAGGATTTGGTCAAGTTTGACCGGGTCGGTGCCACTGCTATTGAGCAGGCTGGACTCGCTACCAAACTAGGTCTGGCGCTCCTGTTCCTGCTAATCGTCTGGGTGGGCGCGACCATCGCGTATTCAGGGGGTGAACAGCACACAATCGTCATCATCGCCGGCATTGTCGGTGGTTACATGGCCATGAACATCGGTGCCAACGATGTGGCGAATAACGTGGGTGCCGCTGTAGGTTCCCGCGCCCTAACTTTGATGGGGGCGCTGATCATCGCCTCGATTTTCGAAGCCATGGGCGCCATCGTGGCGGGTGGGGATGTGGTGGGCACTATATCCAAGAGCATTGTCGCCCCGGAAGACTTTCCCAATTCAGACATGTTTATTTGGTGTATGCTGTCGGCCCTGCTGGCGGCTGGCCTGTGGGTCAATTTCGCGACTATCGTGGGCGCACCCGTGTCAACCACCCATGCAATCGTCGGCGGCGTGGTAGGCGCTGGAATAGGGGCCTTGGGTTTCAGCGTGGTTAATTGGCCCATGATGGCCAAGATTGCGGCCAGTTGGGTGATCTCGCCAGTTCTGGGCGGCGTCATCGCCGCTATCTTTTTGGCGTTCATCAAGGCGAACATCATCTACAAAGATGACAAAATCGCCGGGGCTAAACGATGGGTGCCAATCCTAGTGGCGTTGATGGCGGGGGTGTTTTCCGCCTATCTGGTAATGAAAGGCCTAAAGCGGGTCTGGAAGCCAGAGCCTTGGCTGATTGTCACGATCGGCGCCGCCGTATTCGCCGTGGCATATGCGATTATTAATCCCCTGATCAGACGTCAGGCCGAGGGAATGGAGAACCGCAACAAATCGATACGTACCCTGTTCACAATCCCGCTCATCTGTTCGGCCGCGCTACTGTCCTTCGCCCATGGCTCCAACGACGTTGCCAACGCCGTGGGTCCGTTGGCGGCTATCGTTGGCGCAGCGGAAAGCGGTCAGGTGGCGGCCAAGGTTGAAATTCCCTTGTGGGTTATGTTCATTGGAGCGGCGGGATTATCCGCCGGGTTGCTATTGTTCGGTCCCAAATTGATCCGCGTGGTAGGACAACAGATCACCAGGATGAATCCCATGCGGGCCTATTGCGTGGCGCTGTCAGCGGCCATAACTGTGATAATTGCGTCCGGCCTGGGTTTGCCCGTAAGCTCCACGCACATTGCGGTGGGCGCAGTGTTCGGCGTGGGTTTTTACCGGGAATGGCAAACCGGACGGCGCACCCACATCAATCACGGCCGTTATGGTGAGGCGCGCAAAATTAAGGGTATCAACCCCGAGGAACAGGCCCTGCGACGCAAATTAGTGCGCCGCAACCACCTGACCACCATCGCTGCTGCTTGGGTCATTACAGTGCCAGCCTCCGCCGTGATTGCCTGGGGGATATTTTTTTTCTTGCAAGCAGTCCGTGGCATGTAGCGGCTTTATTTCTATTGCTGGGCACTGCCTTGTGGAGGCCGATCCGTTGCCGAGTTTGTTCAATAATATTAAGGGCGACATATTTGGCGGAGTGACTGCTGCCGTGGTAGCGCTGCCCCTCGCTCTAGCGTTTGGTGTCGCCTCGGGTGTGGGCGCCATCGCGGGTCTTTATGGTGCGATCGCTGTGGGTTTCTTCGCTGCCGTGTTCGGCGGCACGAAATCGCAGGTTTCCGGGCCCACGGGCCCTATGACCGTGGTCATGGGCGTTATTGTGGCGGAACACGCAGGAAATCTGGGCGAGGCTTTTGCCATTGTTATCCTCGGTGGCTTTCTCCAGATCGTTTTTGGTGTCCTTCGAATTGGCCGGTTTGTATCCTATACGCCCTATTCCGTGGTCTCAGGTTTCATGTCGGGGATCGGGGTCATCATCATCATTATCCAAACCCTTCCTTTCATTGGCATGCCGGCGGTGCCTGGCGGTCCGTTGGATGTTATCAATGTCTGGGCCGGCCTGTCACTGCAGGTCAATATGGATGCCCTTATGGTCGCCGGCCTGTGCCTCGCCATCGTGATATTCTGGCCGAGCCGTCTGCACGCCATTCTGCCACCGCATCTGGCGGCCCTGGTCATCGGCAGCGCGATGGCCTTCTTCTTCCTGCCGGGCGCGCCGGTGATCGGAGATATTCCGACTGGACTGCCGGATTTGCTCCTGCCATTCATCAGCCTCGGCAATCTGCCAACTATCGTGGGTCCGGCCTTTGTCTTGGCCTTGCTTGGCTCTATCGACAGTTTGCTGACTTCCCTGGTGGCGGATTCCATCACAAGGACAAGGCACAAGTCTGACCGGGAGCTGATTGGCCAAGGAATTGGCAATATGGTTTCTGGCCTAATTGGCGGCCTGCCCGGCGCCGGCGCCACCATGCGCACTGTCGTCAACGTACGCGCCGGTGGGCGAACGCCGCTGTCAGGCGCGCTGCATGCGGTGATCCTATTGGCCTTGGTAATGGGGCTAGGACCGTTGGCTGAGCAGGTGCCCCATGCTGTCCTAGCAGGAATTTTGATCAAGGTGGGTTGGGACATTATCGATTGGGGCTATATCAAGCATTGTTGGCGCGCGCCGCGTGACAATGTGCTAGTCATGTTTGTTACTCTGGGGTTGACCGTGTTTGTGGATCTGATCACAGCCGTGGCCGTCGGTCTTATCCTGGCCGGTTTCGCAACCGCTCGATGGATGGAACGGGAAGAGATGAAAGGCGTGACCGCGATTGCCATCCCGGACAAGGTAGACAACCTGGAATTAGAAGTTCGGGTGGCGTGGGAAAAATTGCACGGCCGGGTCGTTGTTGTGACCCTGCGGGGCTGGTTTTCTTATGCCTCAGCCCGGGAATTGAACCGCTGGGTCGGCCAGGCCTCCATGGGCTACGAGGCCATCATCTATGACTTTACCGAGGCTGCTCATATGGACACTTCGGCCGCACTGGCCATGGAGGAATTGCTGACCATCGCAGCCAACGACGGCATTCCCTGTTTTATAGCTGGGCTGTCGGAGTCGGCGAAAACCACCTTAAAATCCCTTGGTGTGCTGGACGGAATTCCGTCCGGTCACTTAACGGCCACAT
>CAJWZI010000147.1 GCA_913049615.1 uncultured Alphaproteobacteria bacterium
GCAGCATGGTAGGCAACGAAAGTAGGCCCATCGTTACCACGGTGGCCCCTACAATACCGGTAGAAGCCGCTAAAAGCGCGCCAACTACACAAACTGATATTCCTAGTCCGCCGCGCAATGAACCGAACAACATACCCATAGTATCAAGTAGCTCTTCAGCTACTTTCGAGCGCTCGAGCATTACCCCCATAAAAACAAACAGTGGCACTGCGATCAAAATTTCGCTCGTCATCGCGTTGCCATAAATGCGGTTTGGCAGAATGCCCATGAAAGCCAAATCGAAGTCAGCGACTAGAAAGCTTATACCAGCGAAAATCAAGGCAGTGCCGGCTAGTGAAAAAGCAACAGGAAATCCGGCTATCAAAAATCCGCAGACGCCGAAGAACATTACGATGCAAACAATCTCGTTGGCTGTCAAATCCCCAACTCCTTGGCATCTTGTTCACGCATTTCGATGGGTGTTTTTCCCGTCATAATGAACCAGGACCTGATCAACATGGAGAAGCCTTGCAGTGATAAAACGAAAGGAAAGACCAACAGCATCGTCTTCAGAAGCCAGAACGGCATAAAAGTACCCTCTTGCGATCCTTCCCATACACGAACCGAAGCGCCGACGAAAATTAACGATTTCCACGTCATCACCGCGCAAAGCGGCCACAAAAATATTAAAACGCCAAGCAAATTGATCAGCGCCTTGGTTTTCTCCGAGGCACCCGCATAGAAAATATCCACGCGGACATGGCTGTCATGCAGCAACGTATAGCCAGCCCCTATTAAAAACAGCATCGAGTGCATGAATACGATTGATTCCTGCATCGGAATAAAGCCAAGCCCGAAAACATAGCGCAGCACAACGACTGTGAATTGCATCAGGACCATGAACAAAGCAAACCACGCCACTACTCGGCCCAGCCGTTCGTTAAAGAAATCAATTGCGTGCACAACGGCCTTTATTGTGGACATTCGGTTTCTTTCAGTCGGTCTCTGCGCGGAATGAAGGCTTGGGCACCCGCAACAAAAGATGTTGCGAGTGCCCTGCTTCAGTCTGTAATGGGAAACTCAGTTATCTTTACTAATACTTGAACGGCAATGAACGAGCGTTCATGTAACCCTGTTCGCCAATCTTGGCCCAGGTAATAGCCTGTTTCCGATAGGTGATATAGCTGTCGTAGACACGTTTGGTAAACGCGTTGGTATTGCCAACATCACTCACTACCTGTCCAGCAACCTTGCCAATCTCAATTAACATATCCTCAGGATACTTGTGCAATTTTACGCCGTGTTTTGTCAGCAACACATTCAATGAGCCCAGATTGCGGGCGTTGAATTCGGCGAATTGGTTATGGGCCTCGGCATCAATCACCGTGGTCACCAAGAGCTGTTCTTCCTTGCTCAGGCTATCCCAGAGCTTCTTGTTCATGGCATAACTGCCAGTGGTGCCTGGCTCATGAAAACCGGGATAAAAATAGTGCTTGGTGATCTTGTGGAAGCCAAAAGCCAGATCGTGCCACGGTCCAACCCATTCGGCGGCATCGATTGCGCCTGACGCCAGAGATGGATAGATCTCAGCCACAGGCAAGTTAACAACAGTGACACCGAGGGCGCGCAGAACTTCGCCGCCGATACCAGGCATCCGGAACTTTATGCCCTTGAAGTCATCTATGACTTTAACCGGTTTGCGATACCAGCCGCCCATCTGGGTACCGGTACTATTGCCCAAGAATCCTTTGAGACCGAATTCTGCCGAAAGCTCGTCCCACAGTTCTTGGCCGCCGCCATATTTCATCCAGGCGGCATGCTCTGTACCTGTAAATCCGTAGGGCACCGCAGTGAAAAAATTAAATGCCTTATGCTTACCCTGCCAGTAGTATTCGGCCGACTGATAGATATCAGCATCTCCGGCACTAACAGCATCAAATACGCCAAACGGCGGAACCAATTCGCCACCGCCGTAGACCTTGACACTAATCTTGCCACCAGAAAGTGCCGTAATGTTTCGAGCAACACGCTGGCCGGACGTCCCAAGCCCCGGCGAATTCAAAGGCCAGGACATAGCCAATTTCCATTGCTTGTGACCTGCTGAAAGGGCTGGTTTGGGAAAATTAGATGCGGCGACAGCAGCAGTGGCAACACCAGCAGCCGTCGCGCTCCGAATAAATGCGCGGCGTTTCATAGGATTAGCCTCCCTATTCCATTGCAATTATTGGGGCGCAGCCCATTGCCACACCCCCACGGACCACCATTCGAGCTCACAATTGCCCATACTCCAATCCGCGTAATGTTAAACCTTAGTCGCCTCGCCCCACGGACGCAACTCATTCACGGAGAGTCAGGTCATTGCCGATGAAATCGGTAAACGGACCAGAATTGAGTGAGGTCAACTTGATCTATTCCACTGCCCAGTGTTGCCCCTTACCACCGCTTCGCCGTATGAAGGCAGCGGTCGTTTACAACTGAGGTCAGACACGGCGTTATGCAGACAAGCGTATATCTGAACGTACCTGAAGGCTTTCAACCTTTTCCTAGGGACCAAGGCTTTACCGATCACATAGGACCTCTTTATTGGCGCATCGACGATGGTGTCGGCGTTATGGGATTTGTGGTTAGCGATATTCATATGAACCCGGCCGGGATTTGCCATGGCGGTGTTATGATGACATTGATGGATATGGCCGTAGGCATGAACGTCCAACTCGCGGCCGAAACCGAAACTTTCTCGCCCACCATCCAGATGAGTTTTGATTTTCTAAAGCCCGCCTACAAAGACGAATGGCTGTTCAGCGAGATCAATTTTCGCCACACTACACGCCGCATGGGCTTTGCCTCGGGCCTACTGATCGGACCAAAGGGGCCAGTCGTGCGGTGCAATGGCATTGCCAAATTACCCAACGCCAATGATAAACGGTTTGCACAAGCGGAAGGCGCAGCCGCTTTCAAACGATCTACCTCCAATACATGAAACGTCATCAGGGAACAAAAAATGAAACTTTACGACATGCAAATGGCCCCAAATCCGCGCCGCGTTCGGGTTTTCCTAGCGGAGAAAGGCATCAACAATGTAGAGTTATTGCCTGTGGATATCGGCAAGCGGGAACACAAAAGCGACGACTACATCGCGAATATCAACCGCATGGGTCAGGTTCCAACATTGGAACTGGATGACGGCACTCACATTTCCGAAAGCATGGCAATTAGCCGGTATTTCGAAGAAATTCAGCCGGAACCGCCCCTGTTTGGCCGCAACGCCAAGGAAAAGGCACAAGTGGAGATGTGGAGCCGCCGTGCGGAATCGAACATCATAGGCTGTGTCGCCGCTGCCTTCCGTCATACGTCAGATTTTTTTAAGGGCCTAGAAGACCAGGTTCCCGCCTGGGGAGAAAGCAATAAGGCCAAGCTGTCCCAGCGCTTTGCCTGGCTGGACGGTGTGTTGGCCGATAGGGAATTTCTGGCAGGTGATAAATATTCCGTGGCGGATATAACCGCCATGATAGGAGTAGATTTTGCCCGGGTGGTTGGCGTCAAGGTCGGTGACGACTGGCCCAATCTTGCACGCTGGCACGCGTCCGTAACATCGCGTCCCAGTGCCAAGGCCTGAGGCTATATGGTTGCTCGCCCCCAATTTTGGGCGCAGGATACTTGAAGGGTCTATAGACCTCCAGATACGTCAATTAAGACGACCAAGGGAGACCCCGGCATGAAGCTCAACGACAGCAGTCTTTTTCGTCGGCAGAACTACATAGACGGTGCTTGGTGCGACGCCGATAAAGGCGATGTCATCGAGGTGGACAACCCCGCCACCGGGGAGATCATCGGCACGGTCCCCCGCGCTGGTACGGCGGAGACCCGCCGCGCCATCGAGGCTGCCAACCGTGCCCTGGGGGCTTGGCGGGCAAGGACCGCTGGGGAACGGGCAAAGATCATGCGCGCTTGGTTTAATCTAATGCACGATAATGTGGATGACCTCGCCCTGATTATGACCCTGGAACAAGGCAAACCCCTGGCCGAGGCCCGGGGCGAAGTTGCCTACGCGGCCAGCTTCATTGAGTGGTTTGCCGAGGAGGGCAAACGCCTATACGGCGATACAATTCCGGCCCACCAGGCGGACAAACGTATCGTTGTTATCAAGGAGCCCATCGGTGTCTGCGCTGCCATAACGCCCTGGAATTTTCCCGCTGCGATGATCACCCGCAAGGTAGGCCCTGCTCTAGCCGCCGGTTGCACCATGGTGGTCAAGCCCGCTAGCCAGACACCGTTCTCTGCCCTAGCTTTGGCGGAACTAGGGGAGCGGGCGGGCTTGCCCGCAGGCGTTATGTCGGTCCTAGCGGGCACCTCCAGTGAGATCGGGTCCGAAATGACATCGAACCCCATTGTCCGTAAGTTGACATTCACAGGTTCAACTGAAATCGGTAAGGTGCTTATGAAGCAGTGCGCCGATACCGTGAAAAAGGCAACCATGGAACTGGGTGGCAACGCACCCTTCATCGTCTTCGACGATGCCGATCTGGATGATGCGGTAGAAGGCGCTCTCGCTTCTAAATACCGTAATGCCGGACAGACTTGTGTCTGCGCCAACCGTCTGCTGGTACAGGACGGCGTCTACGACACCTTTCTGGACAAACTTGCCAGTGCCGTCTCGGGCATGAAGGTGGGCAAGGGCACGGATGATGGCGTGATGATTGGGCCTCTGATTGATCAAGCGGCCGTGGCAAAAACCGAGGAGCATATCGACGACGCCGTAGCCAAAGGCGGCCGCGTGATAGTGGGAGGCAGCCGTCATGAACTTGGCGGTAATTTCTTCCAACCAACCATTGTCGCAGACGTCACCGCCAACATGGCTGTCGCCAAGGAAGAGACCTTCGGCCCCATGGCCCCGATTTTTCGCTTCAAGGATGAGACGGAAGCAATACTAATGGCCAACGATACGGAGTTCGGCCTGGCCGCTTATTTTTATTCCCGAGACATTGGCCGCATCTGGCGTGTCTCGGAAGGTGTCGAATACGGTATCGTCGGTATCAACACCGGCATCATCTCTACCGAGGTCGCACCATTTGGCGGTATGAAACAATCAGGTCTGGGCCGGGAGGGCAGCAAGTATGGCATCGATGATTACGTCGAGGTGAAGTACCTCTGCATTGGCGGCATTAACCAGTGAGACACGCCGACTAAAGATAGTTGACGGCGGCACGGCCAAACGGATGGGTGTCGCATAAGGAAAATGCAGAAGATGTGGCCATCAAAAGACGCCTCGGTGCTTATCGTTGGTGCCGGGCCCGTTGGACTGACCCTAGCCATGGACCTGGCTTGGCGCGGCATCAATGTGATAGTTGCCGAAACGCGGGCGCGGGGCGAACCACCGCCACCCAAATGCAACCATGTTTCGGCCCGCAGCATGGAAGTTTTCCGCCGATTAGGCGTTGCGGGAAAGCTAC
>CAJWZI010000148.1 GCA_913049615.1 uncultured Alphaproteobacteria bacterium
GAACGGCGCCTATGCCGAGCGCGGCGCGGCGGGCGGGCTGAGAAGCCATGAGATTTTCGACTTCGCGATCAACGGAACAGCATAGGTGGTGGAGTTTTGGTAGGGTCGGATACGATTTGAGGGTTACTTGGAGAATATTGGTTTAATAGGAAAATTTTATGCTAACATTTTATACATATACTTTTCGTGTCACCAACCTGGCAGGCGAGAATAAAATTCTTTCGGGCGAGAAAAACCTGGAATCATTGCCTCCAAGCTGACCTTGTTTGTAAACTTCTCAGAGGAGCCTTTATGATGAATTTAGTAATACCACGGCCCTACGCACGGCTGCGCAAGCTTGCCAGGGTGATATCCGGGGTGGCCTGTGCCATCCTGCTGGCATTGGGCTGGAACTTTGTTTCCGCAAATGTCGCCTATGCAGCTCCGGCTTGCGAGAACCCGGAATCCCTGACCTTCGCTATGGCGCCCGCAGAGGAAACTGTAGCGGAACTTAACCTCTACAAGCCGGTGACGGATCGAATGGCAAAACTAACCGGAAAGAAGATTCAGTTCTTCATGCCCACGTCCTATGCTTCGGTCGTCGAGGCTTTGTTGAGTGGTTTTGTCGATGTTTCCCTCCTCGGTCCATACACATACGTTATTGCAAATTCGAAAGACCCGAAAATCGAGGTTTTCGCAACATACGCTAAGAAAGCCGGCCACATGCAGGAAGAAGGTCCCGGCTACCGAGCGGCGCTTATTTCGAAGAAGGGGACAAAATTCACCACTATCGAGTCCCTGAAGGGCTCGACCCTCGGCTTGACCGATCCAGGCAGTACGTCGGGCAACCTTATGCCGCGTGTTGTGTTCTCGCAGGTTATCGGAATGGACTTGGAAAAATACTTCGGCAAAGTAGTCTATACCGGAGGCCACGAGCTTTCGACCGTAGCCGTCGTAAAGGGCAAGGTTGACGTAGCGTTCGTCGCCACACACCGTTTCGACAACGTAGTGAACAAAGGCGAGGCAAAATTGGCGGACGTCAACATTCTCTGGAAGTCGGATCCAATCCCGCAAGATCCTTTCGTCTATCGCAATACGCTTTGTAAAGACATTCGCGATAAGATTGAGGAGACTTTCCTCGGCTTGAAGGACCAGCCTGAGGCAAAGAAGTTCCTGGAAAACGTCAAATCGAGGACCTTCGTTCGCATGTCATCGAAGGACTACGACATCATCCGGGCGCTTAAGAAGGCCAAGGACGAAAAAAAGAAGAAAAAGAAGAAATAGAGCCAAGATATTCCTCCCATTCCGACCGGCCGGGACTGAATTCAATCAATCGCCCGGCCGGACTTTTTTGTGCGTGTAGTATTATCGTTGTTGTTCGCGAAAGAGAGTGCCTGCCAATGGCGGTTCTAGTCGTTCGAGACCTAAAGGCACGTTATAGCGCCAAAGGCCCCGAAGTTTTGAAAGGCATCAGCTTCGAGGTGTCGGAAGACGATTTCTTCGCCATCATCGGACCCAGCGGTGCCGGGAAATCAACCCTGGTTCGCTGCATCAACCGACTGGTCGAACCCACGGCCGGCGAGATTCACTTCAACGGCCAAGAAATCACCAAATTGGGACGCAAGCAGTTGCGTGTTCTCAGGCGGGACATCGGTATGATTTTCCAGGAGTTCAACCTCGTCAATCGGATGAGCGTCATGGACAACGTACTTTCCGGTCGGCTCGGCTACACTGGAAACCTGCGGACGCTCTTTCGGGCTTTTCCGCGCCGGGACATCGATCACGCCCTCCAGCTCCTTGACCGGGTCGGCATCGCGGACCAAGTCGACAAACGGGCGGATGAGCTGTCCGGCGGCCAACGCCAGCGTGTGGGCATTGCGCGGGCTTTGATGCAGGGCCCGAAGCTGCTTCTTCTGGATGAGCCCACGTCGTCGCTAGATCCCAAGATATCACGGGAGATCATGAGGCTGATCAAGGAGATGGCCTCGGAGTTCAAGGTGCCGTGCCTGTGCAATATCCACAACGTGCAATTGGCTATGGAGTTCTGCAACAAGATCATCGGCCTTCAAGACGGCATAAAGATGTTTGACGGGCCTACTGAGTCGATGAACGAGGACAAGCTCAACAAAATCTACGCTATGGAAGTCCTGTGAGATCCCGATCATGAACAGGCCCCAGGGACAGTCCCATCGTCCTGAAATCACCTACGAGCAAATTCTCCAACTCCGGCACCGAAACTGGCTCGTCCGGAGCGTCATCTACGTACTGATGACGGCGATGATGCTATGGAGCGTCCAGGTCACCATCATCTCCGACACCGATTGGGAACGCATGGGCAGCATCGGCAAGGTGATGTCGTCCGCGGCGCGGTTCGTCGGCATCGACTGGGCCTTGTTCCCGAACCTCATCGAACCAGCGATTGAGACCTTCATGATCGCTTGCCTGGGAACGCTGCTCGGTGTTTTGATCTGTATCCCGGCCACGTGGTTCGGCGCCCACAACATCACGCCCTTCAAACCCGTCACCTATCCCATCGGGCGGCTTTTAATGACCCTCAGCCGTTCCATCCATGAAATCGTATGGGCCCTTTTCTTCGTCGCCGCGGTCGGGCTCGGTGCGCTCCCTGGCATCTTCGCCATCGCCATGCGTTCGGTTGGCTTCATCGCCAAGATGTCCGCCGAAGCCATTGAGGATATCGACGTAGGGCCCATCGAGGCAATTCGCGCAACAGGGGCGAACGGGTTCCAGGTGGTGCTCTATGGTATTGTACCGCAGGTTCTGCCGCAGGTCCTCAGCGTCATCATATTCGAATGGGAAATCAACATCCGTCGCTCGGCGATTCTCGGGTTCGTCGGCGCGGGTGGTCTGGGACTGGTGTTCTTCCGGCAGATGAACACCTTTAACTACCATGGCGTGACCTCCGTGATTATCGCCATCCTGGGAATCATATTGGTCGGCGAGGTGGTCTCCTATTTCACCCGTAAATCGGTGATCTGATTGCAGATACGACAGGAAAAGTTAGCAAGATGACATCACAGAGCACCGAACCCGCCATCGTCGAGACCATGCCGCAAAGGGAATGGAGTCGTTTCAGGTACCCGCAATCCGTTATCCACTATGGTGTCTGTCTTTCGGTGTTTGTCTTCCTAGTATTCAGCATCGAATACCTGGAAATCCCCTTGGAACGGTTGCTTGGTATACTTGGCCGCTTGGGGCTTACCCTGGCCAACCGCTATTATCCTCCGGACATCGAGTACATCATGGACGCCGACTACATGGAATACGTGGTCGAAACGATCCAGATGGCCTATCTAGGAGCACTTTTCGGGCTTCTCGCGACGATCCCGCTGGGTTGGTTCGCCTCCTTCAATATGACGCCGTCACGCCACTTCGTTTATCCGGTGGCCCGGCTCATCACCATGGTGTGCCGTGCCGTCCATGAGATGATTTGGGCAATCCTGTTTGTCACGATCCTCGGCTTTGGCATGTTGGCCGGCGTGCTTGCTCTTACGTTTTTCTGTACGGGTTTTGCCGGCAAGCTGTTTGCGGAGGAAATAGAGGCCATCGACATGGGACCGGTGGAGGCTATTCGCGCGACCGGCGGGAACCTGTTCCAGGTGATGGTGTTCGGCGTCTTTCCGCAAGTGCGGGTCGCTTTCACGGGGATCGCTATCTATACCTGGGACGTCGCCTTCCGCGCCGCCACGGTGGTCGGATTCTTCGGGGCTGGCGGCATGGGTTGGTACCTTCAACGCAACATCATGCAGATCGAAACCCATCGTACTGCTGCTATCCTGGTTTCAATTATAGTGCTGGTGCTCATTTCGGAAGCGGTTTCCGCCTGGGCGCGAGATCGAATCTCCAAGTCTAAATAGCCTTAGCATCACCACCTATGAAATTGAAACCGTCTATGATCGTTATCGGGGCAGGCCAAGCCGGCGGTTGGGCGGTCCAAATTATTGCTTCTTAATCATCGTTTTTACGGAGCTTCACCGAGGCCCACTGCGACAGGGTGTCTTGGATGCGCTCTAAAACAATGGCCGCCACGGCTGCGGAGGGAAAGCCATTTCAACGGCGGCGCAATTTGGGTACCATCGCCATAAATATTGAGGCTACCTGGGAAATGTTCGGTTAAGTGAACTAGGAGAAGGGAGAGTTGGAATTGAGCAGTGACACCTTAACAATTAACAATGTCAAATATTATCGACCTACGGAGACGGTCGTTGTAGTTGGGATTGACGGTTGCGATCCCAAATATATCGAACAAGGTTTGGAGGACGGCATTATTCCCAACATCGAGCGGATGATCGGCCAAGGTTTTTATTGCATCGCTGATTGTATCGTTCCTGCTTTTACTAACCCCAACAATGTATCGATCATCACTGGCAGCCCTCCGTCTGTCCATGGCATTTCGGCCAATTTCTTCATTGACCCGGAGACCGGCGAAGGCGTTCAGATGACCGATCCGAAATACATTCGGGTGCCGTCCATCCTTGCGGAGTTTTCCCGCAACGGTGCGAAAGTCGTATCGATTACGGCAAAGGACAAACTTCGCCGGCTTTTGGGTAAGGGCATCAATATTGCCGGCGGCAGCGTTAATTTTTCGTCGGAAAAGGCTGATCAGTGTACTCCTGCGAAAAACGGAATCGATAACGTGCTTTCACTGGTCGATATGCCGCTACCCGATGTCTATTCTGCGGATCTGTCGTTATTTGTCCTGGAAGCGGGTGTGAAAATTCTGGAACGCGACCGTCCGGATCTCATGTACCTCTTTACCACCGATTTTATTCAACACAAACACGCACCGGGAACAGACGTTTCAAACAAATTCCTCAGTCAAATCGACAACGCCATCGGACGGTTGATCGATTTAGGAGCCATCGTGGGTGTTACGGCAGATCATGGAATGAACGAGCGAATGACGCCAGATGGTACGCCGAATGTGATCTACCTGCAGGACGAAATCGACAAAGAGTTCGGTACCGGTGCGTATCGGGTCGTGCTCACATTTACGGATCACTATGTCGTCCACCATTCTCTAATCAGCGGATATACGGGTGTGTATTGTCAGGCGGCAACGTCAACCGAGGCACTGATCAATTTCGTCTCTACCCTCCCCGGCGTTGAGGCCGCCTACGATAGTCCGACGGCATGCGAGCTCTTCGACCTGCCACCAGATCGTCAACCCGATGTCATCGTGATTAGTTCCTGGGATACGGGAATTGGGTCGTCGGAATCCGAGCACGATCTTTCTGATTTGCAGGGATTTCCTTTGCGGACCCATGGTGGTGTTTCCGATCAGCCGGTACCGTTTATCGTATCTGCGCCACTGAACGAC
>CAJWZI010000149.1 GCA_913049615.1 uncultured Alphaproteobacteria bacterium
GCAAGATGAGCACCCCAGAGCCAAGTTTGATTTGGGTTGTTAACCCGGCGAGCCAAGCGAGTGTCGTCAAGGTATCTAGATAACGGCCGCCGCTGCCTTCGGCATCATCAGGGGGAATAGCAATGTGATCCGTGATCCAGATGGATTCAAACCCTAAGGTCTCCACGGCCAACGCTGCACCGGCAACTACCTCCCTGCTCGACTGAGATCCCATGTTTCTGATCGATATACCAATATCCATACAAATCTCCAATCAAGCGAGTACAAAACAAGAGGTTCCAGCGACGGCAAACCGAAACTATTGGGTGCGGTTTTGAGATTGGATCAGGCGTTCTTTCGCATATGGTCTAACACCGCTTCCAATGGCTCGACATCACCAAATTTTGCATCGATGTCAAAAAGGTTCCATTCCACGGCGCCGGCGATCCTATCACCAATGCATTCGCGCGGAATAATGGGTCTGAACCCATCGGCGATTGCGTCTTCAACCGTGGCACGAACACAGGCGCTCGCTGTAGCACCGGTCACCACGACGGTGTCAACACCGCAAGCGGTAAGGTAACTATTAAGATTTGTGCCTCTAAATGCACTAGCCTGTTTTTTAACAATCAGCAATTCATCCGGCCGCCTTTCCAGGCGGTCATCGATCTGCACAGCTTCCGAGCCTGCTCGTAAAATCTCAACTGGAACTTTCTTGCCCCAAAGACCCATGTCCGAATGTTCACCCTCGATGATTTCGTAGGCAGTGGTGGTAAAAACGATGGGTGCCCCTTTGGCACGAAATGCCGCGAGGACCTGCTGCACCGCCGGAATTACCGTATCCATTCCCTCGCAGGTGAAGGCATTGTCCTCTCGTGTCCAGGCATTGGCCAAATCAATGTTGATTAAGGCGGGCTTCTTGCCCCAACCAATGCGCCGTTGAAAGCCCCGTGCCTGATAGAGGCTGCTATCAACCGCGAACAATTTATCTAGAGCAGCCTTAAATTCGGGATCCATGGTGCACTCCTTTCCATCCAATTAATAATTTTTCCGTCGCGCACACTTTACCGCAATGAATTATTTCGAGAACAGGGCGTTAAATTGCCACACCATAGATCCTGATCCATTTAGAGGCCGATGTCACAACCGAAAATAATGACGCAAGCACGGCATGAACTATGTGGCAAATTGCAAAATATGCATGACAAAAATATTCGGTACAGATCTAGTGAGCTCAGCAAGATTTGAACCTATAGCCTATGAATTAGAAAAATAGCGACCTACCGGCAATAAATGACAATGTCATTTATTTTTAGCTCGTATTAACCATTACTTTCTTGCCAAATAATTAACTCCCTCTAGCCTCTAATGGATATGCGCGACACTTCACCGGTTGCGTAGTATTATTCAATCTTAAACGAACACAGCGCTGCTGGCCGAACTGTTGGTAACAGTTACTCAATAGATTTAGGGGAATGATATGACAATTGAACGTTATATGGTGGATGGTGAGGTGGAGCCAGTTAGCCATTATTGCCATTCAGTGCGAGCCGGTAATCTTGTCTGGGTCTCGGGTGTAGTAGGTATGCGCGCCGACGGCACAATCCCAGGGGATACAGTGGCGCAGTTTGATATTGCCATGGACGCGCTGGATGCATGCCTGCGTGCGGCAGGAGGTAAACCGGAACATGTGGTCAAGGTTCAAGTCTTTATGACGGATATTTCCGAACGTGCCTCGATCAACCCGCGGCGCATCGATTATTTCGGCAAACATCGTCCGGCTTCAACTTTGGTTGAGGTCTCAGCTCTGGTAGATCCGCGCATGAAGGTAGAAATAGAATGCCAGGCCGTGATACCGAACGCTACGGAAGAGAATTAATGTTGCCTATGGCACGCCACGCTATGTTCCGTTGTCACGCAGCAGGACCCCAGCTTCTCTCAATTGAACGATTGTGTCATCGTCGTAGCCCAGTTCGCGCAACACTTCGCCGCCGTGCTCACCAAAGCGGGGCGCGTGGGTGCGGATCGCTGAGGGTGTCTTGCTGAACTTCACCGGTGGCCGAGCCAACACGGTGTCACCCTCACTAGGATGGTGGTGCGCTTCGAACATGCCTACAGCTCGGAGGTGCTCGTCCATCATCAGTTCGTTAATATCAACGATTGGCATACAAGGGATCTCTGCTTCGTCACATAAAGCCATCCATTCGGCAGTGGATTTGCCTGGCGTCACCTCGGCTATGAAGCCGTAAAGATCATCGACGCTCATGATGCGCGCCCGGTAGGTGGAGAACCGGGGATCTTCCATTAATTCCGGTCGGCCAACTGCAGTGAAGAACTTGCTCCAATGGCGGTCGCTATAGGGGAGAATGCAGACATGACCATCGCTTGTGGGGAATGGTCGGCGCGAAGGAGTGGTGACTCGTTGATAACCCATTTCGCCGTCTGGCGGCACGTATGCCTGGCCGTTCAGATGTTCAATCATATTGAACGAAACCATGGTCTCCAACATGGGCACTTCTACGAACTGGCCTTCCCCAGTGCGTTCCTTGTGCAGCAGAGCCACGGCGATGGCCTGGCTCAAGGTCAGACCGACAACTTTGTCCGCCATGGCTGAAGGTACATAACGGGCCTGGCCGTCCTGACGTACAAACAAACTAGACAAGCCCGAGGCGGCCTGTATCGCGTCGTCGTACGCGGGCTTGGCCCGGTATGGTCCATCCTGACCAAAGCCATAGGCACCTACATAAATTACGTCCGGCTTAATAGCCGCCACCGCGTCATAGTCAAAACCAAGGGCTGCCATGGCCTTGGGCCTCATATTGTGAACGAAGACATCCCCTGTGGGTATCAGCCGACGTAGCACTTCCTTGGCCGCGTCCTGTTTCAGGTCCAGTGCTAACGAGCGTTTGTTACGATTGGCGTTGAGGAAAATTCCGCCCATGTTAACGCTGCGTACCGTACCCATATTGCGGGCAATATCGCCAGTTGGCGGTCCTTCAACCTTGATCACATCTGCACCCATATCGCCCAACATCTGCGTGGCATATGGGCCTAGCAGCACACTAGTGACGTCGATGATACGAATTCCGTCCAAGGCACCGGGCACGGCTCTGCGTCCTTACGTAGTTGAGAAAAGGCTGATTCATATCCCATTACATTGGTCGGCGGTCAAGTCCGATCCCATATGGCAGTTGTATATATTTCTACTGCCCCTCGCCGTACGGTAACAATTCCCGGCACACGATTGCATTCTTTACCAATTCCTCAATCGCACATTCATCAAACCCAAGGCCCTGCAAAATTCGGTCGGTATCGCTGCCAAAGGTTGCGGTAGGAGGGCTCGGCTGGAAGCCATCCTGGTCAAGTTGCACTGGCGGCCCCAACACTCGCACGGTACCAGCTGTCGGGTGAACCATGTCATGGAACATACGATTGGCATGAGCATGAGGGTCGTCAAACAGTTCGATCGGGAAATGCACTGCAGCCACTGGGATTCCAGCCGAGTTCAGTCGGGTAATCCAGTTTTCTGCTGAATCCTGCCTCACAATGGCCTCGACTTCTTGCTTGAGCGCCGTGTAATACTCCTGCCAATGGGGTTCTTGTAAACTGGTCTCCGACAGACCCCTGTCCTCTATGCACAACACCTCGGCGAATTTAAGGCGCAAGGAATGACTACCACAGGCGACAGCAATAGCCCGATCAGCGGTCTCAAAGGTACGAAAATAAATAGCCATCATGGATGGAAAGCGCGAGTTTGGCATTGCCATGGCTTGCTCTTCATACGACGCATTCGCAGTCCGCTGCGCCGCAAGGTTCTTCAAAGCCGCCTCATGAACTGGGCGGTCCTGCTCCTCAGAACGCACCAGTTGATTGTTGGCCAGGGTCATTGCTGCCTGCATCAGCGAAACATCCACGATGCCGCCCCGGCCGGTACGCTCGCGGCGTAGCAACGCCGAGGCAACGCCAAAAGATAGGGACATGGCGCACATATAATCGGCGCTGACTGGATCACCCGAAGCCGGTCGGCCCTCTAGCATGCGGCCGTTGGCGGCCATCAGGCCGCTACGAGCCTGCAAAACGATGTCCATACCTGACAGGCCAGCATCAGGGCCCCGCTTGCCAAAGGCGGTGACCGACGCAATGACTAACGTCGGATGCATTAACAATAAATCATGAGGGTCTAGCCCTAACTCTTTTTCTAGCCCGGGGCGGAAATTGATCAGCACCACATCAGCCCAGTTGAGTAACTGATCGGTCACCGGGCGCGCCTCTGGATGGCTGAGGCGCAGCGGCAATGATTGCTTACCGCGATTACGGGAAAGGAAAATTCTGGATTCTCCCGGCGCTATGGGATTAAACCTACGTGTCGGGTCACCGCTCGGTGCTTCAATCTTGACCACCTCGGCACCGCCATCAGCCAGCATCTGCCCGCAATATGGTACGGCTATAAACTGGCCAAATTCAGCCACACGAATGCCATCGAAGGGTTTGGCATCCCTCATCGGCATTCACCGACCACCCTACCGCCTCGTGGCGAAGCGCACTTCGTGTACCGGCCTTCGGCAGACATTCACCAACTCCTTGCAGCCAATTAGTACGCCGACCTCCACTTCAGCCGACAAGGAAATTTCCGGCTCGACGCTAATCGAGTTAATAAGAACCGTATGTGGCGTCTATCGGGCTGTCAAATGTGCACGGCTCCGCGGCAAGCTTATGCCATTGTATTTAGGGAAGACCTTCCAGGTTTGTCAGATAGGTTAAAATTTAAGCACCCTTTGGTAACAATTGGGCAAAAAATATGACAGAGGTCGTCAGAGCCTATTGCCAACTTTCTAATCACAAGATGACTATGCCTGCTGGTCAGGAGCCAATTTCGCACCCATGATAGTAATTTGACCAAACGCGTCATTCGGAAAATGGGAAATTCTTTGAAAGGGATTGTTGATGCTGAAAATTTATAAAGCTGAGGACCGAGCAACAAAAAAGGCATCTGAGGATCTATTCGAAGGTGATGTCTTCCAGGACGAAGTACTATTAGGAATCGCACCATCAAGAATGAGAGCGACGAATGTCACCTTCAGTCCGGGCGCTAGAACCGCTTGGCATCAGCATCCGGTCGGCCAGACATTATGGGTTGTCGCTGGGATTGGCCGTGTTCAGGTTGAAGGCGAACCGGTGCAGGAACTACGACCCGGCGACACCGCGATCATCCCACCCAATACCCGCCATTGGCATGGAGCTACGCCGGACAGGGTTTTTACCCATCTTGCCATGTCAGAAACAACT
>CAJWZI010000150.1 GCA_913049615.1 uncultured Alphaproteobacteria bacterium
CCGCCCCTACCATGTATCGCACCCTAACCGGCCTGGTGGCGGATATATCTGTTCCGAGCCTACGGATTTGCAATTCCGCCGGTGAGTTTTTACCTAAAACTACCTGGGAGGACTGGCATAACACGACAGGCTTGCCTATCCATGACGGCATCGGCACCACCGAAATGCTACATACCTTCATCGCCGGCAGGGGCCAGGCAATTCGCCCGGGTGCGACCGGGCAGACTATACCGGGTTTCGAAGCTACAGTTCTTGACGAAGCGGGGCACAAAGCACCCGTTGGCAAAATTGGCCGCCTGGCGGTACGCGGGCCCACGGGCTGCCGGTACTTGGCCAATCCTGATCATCAAGCCCGCTACTCAATAAACGGCTGGAACTTAACCGGCGACAGTTATCTGCTAGATGAAGACGGCTATTTCTGGTATCAGGCGCGCACCGACGACATGATCATATCCGCTGGCTACAACATTTCCGGCCCTGAAATCGAGGCGGTACTGATGGAACACAGGTCTGTTGCCGATTGCGCCGTTGTCGCCAGTCCCGATCCTGAACGGGGCCAAATTGTAAAAGCCTACATCGTCCCTAGCGAGGGCCATAAGCCGGACGGCGATCTAGTACAGGCGTTGCAGGATTACGTTAAATCGGCGATCGCTCCCTACAAATATCCCCGTGCCGTCGAATTCATAGATGCTTTGCCGCGCACGGCCACCGGTAAGATACAACGATTTGTCCTGCGCCAGCTTGCAAGGTCTAACTGACCCTTGTCGTCGAAGCGGTGCCATGATAGCGAACAGACATGAAAAATGAACAACAGGACGTCGCCAACCGCAATACGCCCCGTTCTTTGAACGAGAAGGCCAGAGGCGTCGTCGTCATTGTCTGCAATTATAGTGACGACATAAAATTTCATACCAGCCATAGGGCGGGCGACAGGTTCGTCGTAGCGGTCAGAGAAATTTGCGGCGCCGTGCCGTTACTACTCCCAGCCTTGGGCTTCGGCGCCGATACGGATACTTTGCTGGACAATATTGACGGAGTGATACTCACCGGTGGAGCATCGAACGTCCACCCGCGTCACTACGACGGCGGAGAACCCCGAGATAAAACTTTGTTAGATGAACGTCGGGATGGCATAGCCCTGGAAGTAAGCCGCGCCTGTGTTGAACGCAACGTTCCTCTGTTTGGCATTTGCCGAGGCATCCAAGAACTTAATGTGGCCTTAGGGGGCAGCCTGCATCAGTATGTGCACGAACAACCCAATCACTTCGACCACCGTCGGCCACGGGAAATGCCGATGGAGGTGCAATTGGGCGCTCGACAAAGGATCACACTGACGCCGGGAGGGCTTTTACAGGATCTCGCCAATGGTGCTCGTCAAATCATGGTCAATTCCCTGCACGCCCAGGGAATTGACCGTTTGGCGGACCCTCTAGAGGTGGAGGCAGTAGCGGATGACGGCTCTATTGAGGCGGTACGCGTCAAACATTCGCCCACTTTCTCCATTGGCGTTCAATGGCATGCTGAATTCCGAACCCAGGACCACGATCTTTACAATGCCCTTTTCCGCGCCTTTGGCGATGCAGTTGCGGAGCATTATCTGAACCGCACTAAGAGTGCCGCCATGGAACGGGTAGCTTGAAATACACCAAGGCAGATGCCAAGCAATATGCGCGGGAAAACATGCGCGGCATCTGGGCCGCGGCCCTGACACCGTTCGCCGACGACTATTCAATAGATGAAATCGGCTTTCGCCGTAACATTCGGCATTGGATCGATGAACTAGAAATTGACGGTCTATTCATATCCGGCAAACAAGGCGAATTCTTTTCTATGTCGCTATCGGAGCGCAAACTGACCTTCGACATCGCCGTGGAGGAAACCCGAGGCAAGGGCTCGGCTATATTGTCCTGTTCCGATCAGAACATAGACATTGTTCTGGATTTGGCCCGCCATGCCCAGAGGATAGGCGGCGATTATATTGTGGTACACGCCCCCGTGCTGCATTTTGTCACCGACCACGACGAAATTCTCTACCAGTACTACAAATATATCTCAGAGCAGGTGGATATTGGTATCGCCATGTGGAGCCATCCCGATAGCGGCTATCTCATGAGTCCTGAGCTCTGCGCCCGCATCTCGGAGTTGCCCAATATTGTCGCTATTAAATACAGCGTTCCTCGAGAAAACTACGCCAGGCTCACGGAACTTGCCGGAGAAAAGTTAATCGTTTCGACCGCATCGGAAGACGTGTGGTTCGACAACATCGAGCAACTGGGCTGGAGACTTTATCTTTGTTCATCGCCCCCATATTTAATTCAAACGAAATTTGACAAACGCATGCGCCAATATACAGATCTTGCTTTTGCTGGAAAATTTGAGCAGGCGCGTAAGATACGAGACAGCCTTGAACCTGTCCGGCAAGCCTTAAAGGCCACGCGGCCTAAGGGAAAACCGCAAGCGCAACAAAAATATTGGCAAGAGCTTTTAGGTCAGGCTGGCGGCACGGTACGCCGACCCATGCTGCCCCTGACAACGGCGGAAAGGGTAGCCATCCGCACAGCCTTTGAATTTTGCGGGCTTAAACCAGGCGCGGAAGCCGCGGAATAGGCTAAAAAAAGTGATGACCGCACATCCCATATTGAAAGCATTTAATTTCGAGGCTTGGATTGATGAGAACCAACACCACTTGAAGCCGCCTGTGAGCAACAAGATGTTGCATACGGATACCGGCATGATTGTCATGGTCGTCGGCGGTCCGAATGCAAGGGTAGATTTTCACGATGACCCAGTGGAAGAGTGGTTTTTTCAGTATAGGGGCAACATGATCTTAAAAATTGCCGAGGGCGGCCGGATTTATGATGTTCCGATCCGCGAAGGCGAAGTATTTTTCCTCCCGGCCCATGTCCGCCACGCACCGCAACGGCCAGAACCTGGCTCTATAGGGATCGTGGTGGAAAGCCCCCGCATGTTTGGCATGAAGGAGGCGTTCGAATGGTACTGTTTCGAATGCGAGGCGCTAGTGCACCGGGCGGAAGGCGCCCTTACATCGGCCGTCGGCATTGTCAGTCAATTGCCCGACTTCTATAACGAATTTCACAACAATGAAACGGCGCGCACCTGCCCTAACTGCGGTATTGTGCACCCTGGAAAGGGCGCTCCACCCGAAGGCTGGGTCACAACCCTGGTTTGACACTCACTTTCGGCCAAACCGCCTTAGGCGGCGACTCGCTCGGTGTCGTAGTAAAAGAGATTAGGCGCTTCATCCACATGCGAAAGGTAAGGAATTCAATTTTTTGCCTTATTCAACATGAAAGCGGGCACTAGGGCACAGAGAAATACCGCCGCTATTATCATGAAACCGTCGCGAAACCCCAAGGCATTGGCCTGGGCTGCAATGACGAGACCTAGAAAATGCAATGACCCCGGTTGCAACAATGCATCGGAGGCACCGCCCTGGGACAACAGATCCATGATTCGGCTCAAAACCTCTCGACTGAGGGCATTATCTGGCGTTTGAGTCGCCGTCAGGTCATAGGCATGATACTCCCGGCGTTGCTCCATGAAGGCCACCAACAGATTGACGCCGAAAGCTCCACCCATAAGACGTGTAAAATTGATGGTGCCGGAACCATTATTGAGCTTGTCCGGCGGCAAAGCGCTAAGCGCTGAGACGTTGATCGCCGGCAGCATGATGCTTTGCCCGATGCGACCGATAATCACATAAAATGCCAGGATATAGAACGCGGTGTCCACACTGGTGGTTTGCAACAAAGCCGCACCCAGAGCAAACAACAGCAAACCCACCACCACCAGATATCGCGCGGAAAAAGTATCCACTAAGCGGCCCGCGATCGGGAAAAATACCATCACCACCAGACCGGCGGGCGCCGTCACCATACCCGAGGCCGTGGGTGTAAAACTTTGCACGGTTTGTACAAACACCGGAATAATATAAGTGGATGCAAAATTTCCGGCACCAAAGACGAACCCTAGAGCTGCCGCCGCTGCGAATTGTTTGTGCGTAAAAACAGAAAAATCCAGGATTGGAGCCGGCGCCCGCAATTGTGAAATGACAAAGGCGGCGGAAAGTCCAATACCAGCAAACCCCAGAAATAGAATTTTGTCGGACAACCAGCCGTCCCTATGGCCGTTTGCAATGGCGGTCATCATGCAGATAATGGCACAGACCACCAAGGCATAACCTGCCCAATCAAACGGTAAACGCTCAGTATCACGCTCGCGGACCGGCATGAAGATGCTGCCCAGAAATATTGCTAGGCCGGCAATGGGTAACGGAATGAAAAATAGATGCCGCCAGCTTGAGGCATCAATGGTAAGGCCGCCCACCACGGGTCCCATTATCGGCGCAAGCATAATTCCCATGCCGTAAATAGCGAGAGCCAGTCCCCGCTTTTGTGCCGGGAAGACCCTAAATATGGTCACCATGGCAATGGGCTGCACCACACCGGCAGCTATGCCCTGCAAGGTGCGAGAGAAGATCAGGATATCGATATTCGGGGCCCAGGCACCTAAAATGGAACCAAAAAAGAACAACGCCACGGCGCCGATGTATCCCCCCCGCGGGCCGACCAGAGACATCACCCAGGCGCCAAGTAGTTGACTGGCAGTCATGGCCGCAAGGAAAGCAGTCGACATCCATTGAGCGTCGCTCTGGCCGACACCAAAAGTGCCCATAATCGATGGCACCGCGACATTCACCATGGTGGACGCGAGGATCATTGTCATCGCGGCCGTCATCCCTGTCAGGGTGACAATCCATCGGTATGCAGGGCCATAACGCGCCAATAATGTATCGATATTTTCCGTTGCCACGCCGGCCCTTACCTATCAATACATCAAACAGGGCACGCGGATCACAGCCCCGGTTTGTTCATAGTCTGAAAAGATTAATTTATCACGCCGGAGGACGAAGGGGAAATCGGCTAGATCATGCGGCCCAGGGCCTCAAACAACCGATCCACATCTGAATTGGTATTATAGAGGTGAGGTGATATGCGCAGGGTGCCTTTACGCTGACTGATATAGACTCGATCGGCTTGAAGACGTTCGATCAGACCATTCGGCAACCCAATGGGACAGCGCAGCCCGATGATGTGCGGCGCGCGAGCAGCTTCCGGCGTCGGCCATAACCCCAGTTCCCGTGCCCGCGTGGCGATTTCGCCGGTCTTTTGTCGCAGCGTGGCCGCGATAGACGTCGGTTGCCAAGCTTGGATTTGTTCCAAGGCAGCG
>CAJWZI010000151.1 GCA_913049615.1 uncultured Alphaproteobacteria bacterium
CAAGCATGTCGTGGGTGCCGTACCACGCCCACCCTACTGGTCCGGCTACCGTTTGATGCACCAAAAAATAGAATTCTGGACCGATAAGCCCTTCCGACTGCACGATAGGGAAGTGTTCCATCGCGATGTCAATAGTGCTCATGGTTGGCGGAAAGAGAATCTTTATCCCTGATTTTAGATCCGAGTTGACACTGGTCGTCTAAAGCATGGGCATGCAGGCTCGCTGCCGGATGAACCCCTGGCCAGCAATAAATTAGACGAGGCGGCCCCTCAAATTCCCATCCGCTAGGCATATTGCAGGCCCAAGGCGAGAATTGAAGGCCTCGACCTAACCACTAAAAGATTGGAAAGGGCTGACATACGGCTGGCGATCGTTGTTTTAGTTATATAGTAAGAAAATCATGTTGGAGCAGTCGTCGTCAGAGGTTTTTTTATGTCAACGTCAGCCTACCCCCTGGACGGGATCACCGTCCTTGATTTTGGTCAAATCTACAACGGACCCTATGCCTCGTTCATGCTGGCCATGTCCGGCGCTCGGGTGATCAAGATCGAGCCACCCCACGGAGAACCACTCCGTCGGCGCACCGTTGCCGATGGCGGTAGCGTTCCCCTGGCCATGTTAAACGCTAACAAAGAAGGCGTGACCTTGAACCTGAAACATGAGCGCGGACGCGAAACCCTGTGCAAAATGGTAAAGAAGGCGGACGTGCTGTTAGAGAATTTCGCACCTACGGTAATGACACGCCTCGGTGTCGGCCCGGAGGTTCTGATGTCCGTCAATCCGGCGCTGATCTATGCCTCCGGCTCCGGCTATGGCCGGGAGGGGCCGAGGCGTGACGACCTGGCCATGGACCTGACAGTGCAGGCGGTGGGTGGTGTCATGCATGTGACGGGTTTTCCCGAAGGCCCGCCGGTCAAGGCTGGCCCTGCTATTTGCGATTTTATCACCGGCACGCACCTTTATGGTGCTGTGGTCACTGCCCTGTTCGAACGGACGCGTACCGGCAAGGGACGGGTGGTTGAAGTATCCATGCTCGATTCCATCTTTCCCACACTGGCTTCGAATTTGGGTATGTATTTTGGGCAAAAACAAAAGGGTGGCGAAATCCTTACCCGCACTGGCAATAAACACGGCGGCCTATCCGTGGCGCCCTATAATGTTTATGCGGCCAAGGACGGATATGTGGCCATCATCACTGTTAGGGAGGATCACTGGCAAAATCTTCTGGTGGCCATGGGTCGGGAGGACCTGAAGGATAACGAACGGTTTTTGACCTCTGATGCTCGCGTGCTTCATATGGATGAAGTGGACGAGATCGTTGGCGCCTGGGTCGCAACGTTGACAAAATATGAGGCCGAAGCTGCGGCGCAAAAGCACCATGTACCTACAGCTGCTGTGAGAGATTTAGAAGAAGTCGTCAACGATCCCCATTTGCACGAACGTGGCATGTTGCGCTGGGTCGATCATCCGGTTGTTGGGCGTATTGCGGCTCCGCATAGCCCCATCCGAGTGCAGGGAAACGAGCCCATGGAACTCACCCTAAACCCCGAACTGGGCCAGGACAACGATCGGGTCTATGGCGAATGGTTAGGTCTGGACGAAGATGAAATTGCCAGTTTGCGTGAGGTTGGAGCCATTTAGAGGGTTGTTGGAATACGACATTAAACAGCCAGTAGAAAATTCGCGCCGTCATTTTCGCAAAACCAAAAATTTCATTAAAAATTTAGTCTTTCTAAGAAACCGCGCTCGGCATTACGCTAAATGTCTTATTGAATTTTACGTTGAAATGCTACCGCCTCGTATGCCCTCGCTGGCATTAATAATGCTAAAACTGCTGCTGCCAATCCACACACCAAGGCAACAATAAACGGGATATCGTAGCTACCCCAAAGATCGTAGGCATAGCCAGTCAGGTAGGGGCCAAAGAAACCGCCAAGTGCGATGTTTGGCATAAAGCAACCCAAAATGCTGCCAATCTTTTCAGTGCCAAAATATTCTGCAATTAATGGCGCTATCATCGCCACATATCCGCCAGAGCCCAGCCCGTAAAATACAGCAAACATCGTAAGTACTGTCATGTTGCCAGCGATGTACCAGAGCAAAAAACTCAAGGCCATAGTGAAATACATGGCGATCATTGAGTTTCGTCGACCAAGGTGATCAGAGGCAGCAGTTAATAAGATCCGGCCTGTTAGGCTGCTGATACCTATTACCATCAACAAATAAACACCGTTAGTTTCGCCAAATCCTTGATCAATGGCATAAGGTACAAGGTGTACAAAGGGTATAAAAAATCCAATAGAACAAATCATCGATGAGAAAAAAAGCATCACAAAACCGCGACTAAGGAACGCCGCTTTAAGATCATAATATGTCTTAACGTCAATCTGGTTATTTGTCGCTCCTACAACGCTAGTAGAGCCACCTTTCGTGTCGGTCGGGTCACCCATCATTAAGGCAGCGAGAGATCCGGCGATCAGCGCTGAAACGCCGATGATTTGCATGGCCACGCGCCAGTTTTGCCATTCAATTAGGGCAGCTGACACGGGCGGCAGCACCAAAATTGAAACACCAATTCCGGTTGAAGCAATCCCCGAAGCAAGTCCACGCTTTTTGGTAAACCAACGCTGTAAACCAGCATTAGCCGGCGCAAAAATGAAGCCCATGCCAAATGCAAGCCCAAGACCAAAGCCGAGATAAACCTGCCAAAGAGCAGTAGCCGTAGACGCATAGATCAATCCGATGCCTAAGGCCACAATGCCAAAAAGGCACACGGGTCGAGTGCCGAGACGATCCGCTGCCGGGCCGCTAATTATTCCTAATGTTGAATACAAGCCGCCCACGATCGAGAACACAAGGGCGGTTTCCGCACGATCGGCACCGAAAGATGCAGAAAGCGCCGGAAAGAAAACACCAAAGGAGTAAGTGTTCCCGTAAGCAAAAAACAATAGTACGAAGGCCGCGCCAGAAACAGCCCAGCCCCAGGCGCCGTCAATTTGACGGTTAACAATTTTCAGATAAGTCTCCAGTCACGTTGTTAATCTGGCGCCAGTCAAATTGCGACATGCCAACCAAAAATTTTGATCTCTCAAGTCCATAACATTCTCGCTTTAAATAGCGTTTTAAAGCAAAATTTTTTCAAAGCATTTTATGTTTCACCAAGAACCTGCCTCTAGCTCTGTTTTGTGACGATATTCAATTTGGAATAACTTTTTTAGGGATGATTTGGGGTTTTCAACAACCCACGAAAACTTGAACCTTTGGCGGGAATAGGACTTCGAATGCCGTTACGTCTGTCACGCCAAGTCTAATGTCGCGATTGTGTAACACCGGGGTTATGTTGATCCAGATCTGCCGAACAACCAACACGGAGGACTTGATATGCGCAGGGCAGGCCTAACTAGGCGATCGGTTTCCTTTATGGTGCCCTTCCTCTCTCTGCCAACATTTTTGTTGTCCAGTGCTGCCCTCGCCAGCGGTGCGTCGACGCCAGAAACGACCGAAGGGCCGTACTATCCACAAGTAATGCCCAAAGATGACAATGGCGACTTGGTCAAAATCGAAAATTCAGACCGGGAAGCTGATGGCGAGATTTTGCACTTGACGGGCCGGGTGCTGGATTTGGCGCGCCGGCCCCTGGCAGGCGCGCGAGTGGAAATCTGGCAGTGCGACAACAACGGTGTATATCACCATACAGATGACAGGTCGTACGCTTTGCGTGATATGGCGTTTCAAGGCTTTGGGTATGTTATCGCAGATCAGACGGGTGGGTTTGCTTTCCGTACCATTGTCCCCGTGCCATATCCTGGCCGGACACCCCATGTACATATCAAGGTGCATGATAATGACCGGACGAAATTGACGACTCAGCTTTATATCAAAGGCCATCGGCAAAACGTTTTGGATTTCTTATTCCACGTCCTCACATTCGCCCAGCGTCGCCAAGTAGAAATGCAACTCAATCCGGTAGCGGTTGGAGAACGAAAGGCGTTCAGGACAGCAATCGATTTAGTGGTCCCGAGTTAAATGCCAAATTCCGCCCCATGACGTGCAGATCCCATTTATCTCAGAAATATGATAGACAAGAGAAGCTTCGCAGCGGCCCTTTGCCTATGGATTTCTTCAAAATGGAAAGTCCGACCTACATTATCGCTAGCTTTTATAAGGCTACTTTTTATCCGATAGACTGCATGAATTTCCTAATCATGGATAATTTGTAAAACTTGGGCTCGCCGAATTCTACGAGTAAGATGAATGCAAATTATACTTCTTGCTTTGCTGAGACTACTCTGCCGCCTCTTCCTGCTGTAGTGCAAATATTGATGTATAGCCCTTGGACCAATCAGGCGGATTTAGACAGGGTTCAGGGTCGAAATGGATCCATTTCGCGCGACTTCCTCGAATAATTTCGTCCGTAAATTTGACGCCGGTCACGACACTATCCGCCATGATGAGGGCATCGGCAGAGGAGTAGGAGTGCAACAATAGGGGCCTACTGCGGGCTGAATTATTAGTCATGGAGCCATGTAGCATTCGGCAATTGTGGATCGTCACCGAACCTTTAGGCCCTTTCAGCCAGACCACATCCTCCAGGGGTAGTTGTTCGCTATCCCTGGCGTTCAGAGCTCCAGCCCATTGCCCATCATCGCCATATAGGTCGTAGATCTTGCCCTTATGGCTGCCGGGTAATACGCCCATGGGGCCCATTTCGTCGTCCACGTCATCCATGTATAGGCCGATGGTAAGAGGAGAATAGTTCGTGTGAGGCCAGAATTGAATATCCTGATGCCACTGCACCTCTTCACCACCGCTAGCCCATTTCATGTTCAATTTTGAATGGTGGAATTTCACGTTGGGTCCGACCAGGTCTTCTGCCAAGTCTACTATAGGGCCACGCAGACCAAACTCTTCGTAAACTGGATCCAAACCAACGGGCTGTGAGATGCGGCGTAGACGGGGCATTTCCGCGGTGTGATTAGGCTCTATATCAAATACTTTGTCTGATTTTGAAAGTTTCCGGCTCTCTTCTATGAGCCGATTTGTCACGGACCAGAGGCGGTCCAGCCAATCCTGACCGACGAAGCTTTCTAATTGAAGATAACCATTCTCAAAATAGAACTCACGTTGCTCCTGGCTTAAAACCTTGGGCTCGTAGGATAGAATTTCTTCCGGTTTCATTACAAAAATCCTGCTGTGCCACGATTAAGGTTTCGGTGGTGCAGTTGCTTTCAGTTTATTCGA
>CAJWZI010000152.1 GCA_913049615.1 uncultured Alphaproteobacteria bacterium
GCGCATCGGCATCGTCGGAGCGTCGGGGGCTGGCAAGACCACGATCCAAAGACTATTGCTTCGACTTTATGATCCCGATCAGGGACGTATTCTGATCGGGGGCCAAGATATCCGCCAGCAAACCCTAGCCAGCCTTCGCCGCCATTTTGCCGTGGTGCAACAGGATACCTATCTGTTCTTTGGTTCCGTGGAAGACAATATCCGATTGGGAAAGCCGGACGCTACCCGGGAAGAAATAGAAGCCGCGGCAGAGGCTGCTAATGCGGCCGAATTCATCGTCCAACTGCCCCAAGGGTACAAAACCATTGTGGGCGAGCGGGGCTTGAAACTATCAGGCGGGCAGCGTCAACGCGTTGCCATTGCCCGCGCTTTGCTACGCGACGCACCGATCTTAGTGTTGGACGAAGCTTTGTCCGCAGTCGATGCAGAGAACGAAGCAGTAATCCAACAGGCCTTGGATCGCTTGATGGTAGGTCGGACCACCTTGATCTTTGCCCATCGGCTCTCCAGCGTCATCGACGCGGACCGTATTCTGGTTCTAGGTGAGGGGAAAATTGCTGAGAGCGGTGGTCACGACGAATTGATGTCATTGGGCGGGACTTATCATCGCCTCATGGCTGCCCAGGCCGGTTACATTCATCGCGAGGGCCAGAGATTGGAAAGGCGCACTGGCCAGCAAGAACCAAGCGTTATAAAAGAAGTGACGCTGGAGGCCGGGGAGAACGACGCCATACTAAAGGCTCGAGGTCTGGGCTGGGCGGGTGCATTCCGTAATCTCTTAGGCCACGTTACACCGTGGAAAGGCCGATTGAGCCTAACTTTCATATTCGGTGTCAGCCGGGTCATCGCCTACAGCGGCATCGGAATTGTCAGCGCCCTAGCTGTGGCCGCCGTGAAATCAGGCCAGCCCTATGATAATTATTTGTGGATTTTGGCAGCAATGGCACCAATGGCTGGTATTCTGCACTGGCTGGAAAGCTGGATCGCCCACGATATGGCCTTCCGCCTCCTGGCGGAAATGCGCATCGCCTTATTTGAGAAACTGGATAAGTTGGCTCCCGCCTACTTGTTAGCACGGCGCACCGGCGATTTAGTCTCCGTCGCTACCCAGGATGTGGAGACAGTTGAATTTTTCTTTGCCCATACCGTGGCCCCAGCCTTTGTTGCCGTGTTAGTGCCAGCCGTGGTTTTGATCACCCTGGGAGTATTTGGGCCGGAAATAGCCCTGGCTCTGGCACCATTCCTGGCGGTGGTGGGGTTGAGCCCATTCCTTATGCGTGGACGGGTCGATCGTTTGGGTTCCGCCGCGAGAGAAGCCCTTGGCGAGTTGAACGCGCATGCGGTGGACAGCATTCAAGGCCTAAGCGAAGTTGTAGCTTTTCAAGCCGAGGCGAATAGGGGAGCCGGGTTCATGGCCTTGGCGAAACGGCAGATCAAGGTTCGGCTGCCGTTTTTCCGGGAGTTGACTATCCAGACTGTCTCCTTAGAACTGGCCACAGGCCTAGGCGGTTTGGCAGTGGTCGCAGTGGGAGCGAGCCTGGTCAATAACGGTAGCTTGCCCTCACAGTACCTGCCTCTGTTGACCTTGCTTGCCATGGCCGCGTTTTTACCTATATCCGAGATTGCAAATATTGGCCGGCAACTAGCGGATACCCTGGGCGCCACACGCCGCCTGTACGCGGTGCATGAAGAAGAGATTGTGGTGCGAGACGGTCCTGGTGTTCCGGCAACGGAACCATCAGGCCTGATATTCCGAGACGTGGAATTCAGCTATGCCGGCACGAAGCTTCCGGCTCTCCAAGGCATCAGCTTCGACGTGCCTGTGGGAAAATCCCTAGCCCTAGTAGGTCCATCTGGAGCCGGCAAGACGACCATTGCGCATTTGTTCATGCGCTTTTGGGACCCGGCTAGTGGCGGCATCGAACTAGACGGCCACGACCTGCGCGACTATAGCCTGGACGCAATGCGCCGGCGCATCGCCCTTGTGGCTCAAGATACGTATTTATTTAATGACACCTTGCAGGCCAACATCCTAATCGCAAAACCCAGCGCCAGCGCCGGAGAATTAACTCAAGCGATCAAGCGCGCAGCCCTGAACAAGTTTGTCGAAGGCCTGCCCGATGGCTTAGACACACCTGTAGGCGAGCGCGGAATGCGTCTCTCCGGCGGACAACGCCAACGGGTCGCCATCGCCCGTGCCTTCCTAAAAGACGCACCGATATTGATCCTTGACGAAGCCACCTCGCATCTGGATGCGGTGAACGAACAATTGGTGCGCAGCGCCCTGGACGATCTAATGGCAGACCGCACCACTATCATCATCGCTCACCGCCTCTCGACCGTCCGCGACGCTGACCGCATTGTTGTGCTGGAACAAGGCAAGCTCATCGAACAAGGCACCCATGACGAACTAACGGCTTTGGGCGGCCTGTACGCCCGCCTTGTTGCCCGCCAAGGATTAGCAGAACGTTCGGATGCGGCGGAATAGGAGTGATTTGAACCACGTTCCAGTTGGAGCTATGTTGAGATCGAGAAAACAGAACAAGGCTCGCCGCAATGACCTTGAATGCGACGCAAGTAGAACAATTCAAAATGAAAGGCTATGTCTTTCCTTTTGACATTTTAGACGGGAAAGAGTCGGCAGATCTGCGACGACGGCTAGAAGCCTACGAAGCCACCCAGGGCGGCAAGCTAGCACCGGGTCAACGGGCAAAGTCACATTTAATCTTTAAGTGGCTCGATGATCTAATTCGCGATCCGCGCATACTGGATCCCATCGAGCAGTTGATTGGCCCCAATATCCTTTGCTGGAACACTATCTTCTGGATCAAGGATGTTGGCTCGGAAAGTTTTGTTAGCTGGCATCAGGATACCCGCTATTGGGGCCTGTCCAGCCCCGACGTGATAACAGCATGGCTGGCACTTTCCCCCGCCAGCGTCGAAAGCGGCTGCATGAGGGTCATGCCCTACACCCATCGGGGCGAAGTCATGCCCCACAAAGACCGTTATCACAATGACAACATGCTGACCCGCGGGCAGGAAATCGCCGAAGGCATAGATGACAAAAAGGCTGTTTACATGCCGCTGAAAACTGGTCAGGTATCATTCCACAACTACCGCTTGGCCCATTCCTCAGGACCCAATCGGGCGCCCGACCGGCGGATCGGCATCTCCATGCACTTCATGCCACCCGATACGGAACAAATTGTTGGTGAATGGGACAGCGCGGCCCTGGTTAGAGGCGAGGACAAATTCGGAAATTTTGCCCCTACGCCGGTGCCGGCTAAGGATTTCGATCCC
Source organism: uncultured Alphaproteobacteria bacterium (assembly GCA_913049615.1). The sequence continues at coordinate 3,301 of CAJWZI010000152.1, forward strand.
GATGCCATGGCCTTTCATGCCCGCGCGGCCCAAGCTCAGAGCGAGGTGTTGTACCAAGGCGCCACCAACAATACACACAAGCTATAGCGACGATTAATGAGCAAATGGAACCTGCCCGGCGGCGCCCGGATCGCCCTCTCCATCGTAGTAAACGTGGAGGAAGGTTCTGAAATGAACATCACCGAGGGTGACCGAGGACCTGAGGTCGTAGACGAACTGGGTGTGGCGCTGCACAAGCCTATTCGCAATTATGCCAACGAAAGCAACTACCTCTACGGTCTGAAGGCCGGTGCCCCGCGCATCATGAAACTGTTGCAGGCATTTGGCGTGCGCACCACCTTCACCGCCGCCGCTCAGGCGCTAGAAAAAGCACCGGAACTTACGAAGGCCATAGTTGACGGTGGACACGAGGTTTGCAGCCATGGGTGGCGGTGGGTCCACCAATTCCATATGGAAGAGGAACAGGAACGGGACTTCATCCACAAAGCGGTCAAATCAATCAAGGCAACTACCGGCGATCGCCCCGCTGGTTGGTTATCGCGTTACCTGTTAACCGATAACACCCGCCGACTGTTGGTTGAGCAAGGCTTCACCTATCATATGGACGATTTTTCCGACGACCGGCCATTCTGGGACACCTCTTTCGGCAAAGCCATACTAATCCTGCCCTACGCCTTGGATTCCAACGATATGAAGATGTGGACAGCACCGTCGCTGACGCCTGCGGACTGGCTACAATACACAATTGACACCTTTGATTGGTTGTATAGAGAGGGAGCCAACGATCCCCAAATGATGTCGCTCGGTCTGCATTTACGCATTATTGGACGGCCCGGACGCATCGGCTATTTAGAAAAGTTTTTACAATACGTAACCTCCAAGCCCGATGTCTGGATTACAACCCGCCAAGCTATTGCAGAGAACTGGGCGGGGCAGTTTCCTCCGCCATGATGGCCGACGTCGTCCCCTGTAGCCTGACGGGAGCGCCTTGGGAAGAATTAACCCGAGCTACCGCCGCCGCGGCGCAAGAGACCGAACCGGAAGCAGCCATAAGAGAAATCGTTCACTGTGCCCTACGGATAACTGGTGATGCCACGGCCTACGAAAGGCCCGGTGCCTTGAAAACCGGGGAACGGAATTTTCACGTAGCGGGTGTCTTTTTGGTCAGCCCCGATGACACCTCCCATTTTCTGATAGCTGAGTGGGGCTTTCCTTCTGAACAGCATCGCCTGCATTTTCCTCTCGATACTGGCCATCCCGGTTGGGTCTGGAAAAACCACACAGCTTTGATACTGGAGAACACCGACGAGCATGCAGATTTTAAGCAGATCTTAAAAACCGCACGCATGGGCTCGGCGATTTATGCGCCTTTGACATGGGAGGGCCGGTTTCTGGGTCACATGATTTGCGCGGCGCAGGCCCGAAATACATACATATACAATGATCTAGAGCGTCTGCGAGGTTTGGCGGCCACGGCAGCGACAGTCTATATAGCTAAGGGCGGACTAGCGATGTTAGATCAACTTTGGCGGGAGATGACTGAATGAACCGGGAATATAGTGTTTCGGGTGGTAGTGGCGTAAGTTTGTGGGCAGGGGAATGGGGCAATCCGAACGGCCCGCCAATACTCCTCATACATGGTTTCATGCAAAGCCATATGTCCTGGCAAGCGCAACTAAATAGCGATCTGGCGAAAGAGTTCCGTTTGGTTGCCATCGATAATCGGGGGCACGGGCGTTCCGAAAAGCCCGAGGATGACGCCGCCTATCAGGATGGCCAGAATTGGGCCGACGATATCGCCGCCGCAATTAAACAACTGAATTTGGACAAACCGGTTCTAGCCGGCTGGTCCTATGGTGGCCTTATCATTCTGGATTATTGCCAGCGTTACGGTTGCGCAGATGTCGCGGGGATTAATTTCGTCGCAGCGGCGGTACGGCG
>CAJWZI010000153.1 GCA_913049615.1 uncultured Alphaproteobacteria bacterium
CTGGTACAGCCTGAAGCGCGTCTTCCCCGATAGATACGATGATGGGAACACTCATTAACGCCAGGATGATGGCCCCGTTCAGAACGGTTAGGCCAATGGGGGCTCCAAACAATTCCATAATCAGCTGGTTCATGATGGTAAGACCAATGAATCCCCACACCACTGAGGGAATTGCCGCCAAAAGCTCAATAACGATCTTCAGGGTTTCTTTGAGTTTTGGACTGCAAAACTCGGAGATGAAAAGGGCAGCCCCCAAGCCAAACGGCACGGCAATGACCATAGCTAGAACGGTTACACTGATGGTGCCAGTTATCAGTGCGTAAACCCCATAGCGAGGATTGCTCTCCGAAGCGGGATACCATTCCTTGGTTGTAAGGAATTTCCAAAAATCGAACTCGCCGCTAAATATCAATCCTTTGCCCTGCCAAAAAACAAACAGAAAAATAGCAAATACAAATACGACAGCACTGATCCCACAAATCCTGATTATCCATTCGATCAAGCCTTCGAGCAGGGCTTTGTATTTAGATCGATGTAGCATATTGTTCGGTAATGAAACCTAAATGCCGTCAGTTTTTAGATGCGGGTATGTATCCGTTGTCCACAACGATCTTTTGACCCGCATCGGAGAGGCACCAGTCAATATAGTTCTTGATATGCCCGGTGGGTTCGCCGGCGGTGTACATGTAGAGCGGGCGTGAAATTGGATATTTTTTGTCGAGTGCGTTCTGGAGTGTCGGGGCGTAAGGAGCCTCTCCCTTTTTTACGGCAACTTTGAGCATTTTTACGTGGTCTGTGGCATATCCCATTCCGCTGTAACCGATGGCGCTTGGTGTGTTTCCTACCAGTTCTACAACATCTTTCGAGCCGTGCAGATCACGCGAGCCGAGTTTGAACTCCTTATCCTCACCGACCACTGTTTCTTTGAAGAAAACATAGGTGCCAGAGTTGGACTGGCGGCTGATTCGAATAATTTCGTCGTTCCCATCACTGGATTTTACGCCAAGTTCCGACCATTTGGTGATGGTGCCTTCCTCTCCATAAATCCCACCCAATTGCTCGATGGTGATCTCTTCAAGTGGATTGTCTTTGTGCACATAAACAGCCAAGGCGTCGAGCCCCATGACGTGCTGCTTGGGATCCTTACCATGTGTATTCGCGGACTTGGTTAATTCGCTGCTTTTCATGGCTCGACTGCAGTTGGCGATGTCGGCAGTTCCATTGATTAGTGCCGCTATGCCGGTTCCTGAACCCCCTCCGGCCACAGCTACGTCTACATTGCTATTGGCTGCTCCGTAGGCCTCCGCCCAAGCCTGCGCAAGGTTTACCATGGTGTCAGAGCCTGCATTTTGTATTTCAACGGAGTTCCCGGCACCGGCCTTTTGGCCTCCATTCGTGGTTTTCTTTCCACATCCAACTAGAAGTAACCCGCCGGCCAGCCCGGCCAACCCGAATATTACGAAGGTGCTCTTTAGGATCGTGCTCATGTTGTTTTCTTTGTTTAGTTAGTTGCCCTCGGAGTGACCGAGGATAGCCTGAACCAAGTCTTCGATGTTTTGGTTCAGGAAAGTGTATGTTTCTTCCATGGATGCCGCTGCTTGGCCCAGTTCCCACGTGATACTGATAGTCTTGGTGGGGGGGGTAGGGAACGCTTTAGTTCCTAGGCTGCTCAAGGCGACGACTACATGATAGTGATTTAGCTTGGGGAGGTTGTCCACGGACTTGGTAATATTATTGCCAATGTCGTGTCCCTTAGCCTTGAGGAAGGCAACCGTTTCGGGAGTGATTTTCTTCGACTCTATCCCGGCGCTGGAGAAAACGAAGTTCGGTTGGTCGAGAGTATTTCCGATCGCCTCGGCAATCTGGCTAGCGCTGGAGTTGTCGTCATCGACGAACAGCACCTGGAAGACCTCCTTGCTCATATGCTTCATGTACTGGCCGGTGCACATGTAGAGTGTTTCCTCGCAGATGTTCTTGGACTGGTCTGCAACCCGCTCAAGCCGCCGGGCTATTGTCTGTAGCGGGGTGAGGGCGGTGATGGGGATTTTTTTGTCAGCTCTGAGCTGGAACAAGTCATCGTTGATTTTATCGCGTACCCTGTTGGCCTCCCTTTGAGCGAGCATCGTGGTCTTGGCCAAGTCGGCGTCCTGCTCGAGAAAGGCCTTGATCGAGTTTTTGAGCATGGATATGGAAGTTTCGCTGATCGCCTGAAAGTCAGTATAGTTCAGGTCGAGGTTGAGCGAATTGAGCACAAGGCCCCGCCGGGCAATGCTCTCCGCGTAGTCGCCGATTCGCTCCAGCTCAAGGTTGATCTTGATGGTCGCGTAGACGAAACGCAGGGGGCCGGCAACCGGTTGCTGGCGAACCAGAAATTCCAGACAAAGCTGGTCGATTTCTTTTTCGTATTCGTCAATTTTCTGATCACGCAGGATCACCGCGTAGGCCAGTTGACCGTTTCTTTTGAACAAAGCCTTGAGGCTGTCTTTTAAGGCGGATTCGACCAGCCCAGCCATCTGCTGAAGCTTGGATCTTATCAATTGTATATCCCTTTGAAGCTTAGCCTCTAAATGTGTATGACCGCTCATGACATTATGGGAACTGTTGCGCCGCAAGAGCAAAATGATACACTTTTAGAGAATGTCGATATGAAGTTAGATGTGTTGCATAATTGTTACATTTTGTGGCGGTGAGATACAAACTTGGTTTGCGTGACGCAATCGTGACAATAAAAGACTTTCTGAAAAAAACAATTTATGATTTGGCCTTTGTGCGTTTGTCGTGTACGTAAGCGTGCGCAAACATTCAATCGGGCTAAGTGGTTTCACAGGCTCTGTATTCTGTATAATTTGAAAATAACACCATCCAGCTACAAGAACAATGCGGCAATCGCGATTGCTGTGACCTCTGCACTGGGGGCAACAACCCTGGCAGATGATAACGACATCAATGTGTTCTGGAAGGATGGTCTTCGCCTTGAGTCGTCTGATGGGCACAACAAGCTTAGAGTCGGGGGGCGCATCCATTGGGATAATGCGCTCTTTGCTGATAACGAGTTTGGGGGTGAGATTGCAGAAGATGGCGATGTGTTTCGCCGTACCCGCCTTTACCTATCTGGCCAAGTTCAAGAGCGTTACGATTTCAAAATGCAGTTCGACTTTGCAGGAGGCGATGCCGACTTCAAGGATGTCTATTTTGGAATCAAGGATATCCCGGTGTTTGGGAATCTCCGGGTTGGTCAGTTCAAGGAACCTCTAAGCCTAGAGGAATTAAACAGCAGCAACAGCATCTCGAATATTGAACGTGCTAACGTAAACCGATTGGTGCCAAGCCGAAGTGCCGGAATCATGGCATACAATAATTATGCAGATTCACGCATTACGGGTGCTATTGGCCTTTTCCGAGGCGCGGATGATTCGTACGGCAATTACAAGGGTGATGGTTATGCGGCAACTGCTAGATTAAGCGGTTTGCCTTACCTGAACGATGATGCTTCGCAGTTGGCGCATCTTGCCATCGGTTACAGTTATCGCAATGATGACACTGCAACCTACAAATTGGCCAGTGATCATTCTATGGCACCAAGTTGGAAGTATTCCGTTAAAGACGCAGACAATACCGATGTTCTCGGTCTTGAGGCAGCATTAAAGATTGGATCGTTTTCGGTTCAATCGGAATGGGTGCAGGCTGATGTGGATGCTCCCGAGGGCGGCAAAATTGACGGTTACTATATTCAGGTGGGATATGTCCTGACAGGTGAAAGCAGGAGTTATGACACAAACCTGGGAGCGTTCAAAGGCGTCTCACCGAGCACTAAATTTATGGAAGATGGAGGACTTGGAGCTTGGGAGGCGGTCTTGCGCTGGTCCAACCTTGATTTCAGTGACTTGGCGGACAACCAGGAGATTGACACTTGGACCCTTGGGTTAAACTGGTACCTAAATAAAAATGTTCGTGCCTTGTTCAACTATAGCAATGCTTATCTTGATGGGGATAGTGTAGATGTCTTTGCCACAAGATTTCAGTTTGCTTTCTGATCATATGGAATAAGACCCATTTCCCCTGAAAAGGCCCGGTCGGGGTATCGACCGGGCCTTTGTTATGGGGAATTGTTGGTGTGTGTGAATTGGCGGCTCTTGGCCAGGCGCTTGGTTCAGGCAAATAACCCGAGCTTTTTGAAATCCTTGGGGTTTTCTTTTTTGCCGGCAGTGTAGGTGGGTATCACCTGGTTCAACTGCTTTTGCGTGTTACCAAAGTGGTCGGTGAAAATTTCTCCAAATACCGAGCGGAAGTCTGTCTTGCGCAGCAGGTACCGCTCGTTTTTGGTGCTAAACATGTCGCCGTTTTTCCAAGTCTTGCTGTCGCAGTTGTAAACGCCGCCCTTGACGCCGCCTCCGGCCACAAACATGGCCGTTGCTTCAGCATGATCCGTTCCGCGGCTGCCGTTCTCCTTCGACGTGCGGCCAAACTCGGTCATCGTGACAACCACCAAATCGTCCCACTGATTCTGCATGTCGCGGTAAAACGCCTGGAACGCCAAGGCGACATTGCCCAACAGTTGGCGGTGCTTACCGTAGAGCTGCCCCTGGCTAGTGTGCGTGTCCCAGCCGCCGATGTTTAAACCAAGAATCCGGGCGTTGGTCCGCTTAAAAAGCATGGCTGCCTCCCGAAGTCGTTCCCCATAGCTACCGCCGGGGTAGGTTGCATTATTGGCAGGAGTGTAGGTCTTTCGCGTGGCATCCTGCAGCGTCTGGATGGTCGTGCCAAGCAGTTGGCCAGTTCGGTGAACCGTTTCACGGTAGCGTTTTCGCGGGAGGTTGGGGCGCCCTCCATAAAGCCCAAGCACCCCGGAGCCACCCGGCCAGCGGGGATCCGCATCCGGAAGAGTGCCCAGGAATTTGCGGTTTTGCGCCGTGTTACCCCTGAAGGCAAAATCGGATGCCTTTCTAAAATTAGGCAATGGCTTAGGGCCGCGTAGTGAGACCATCTGTGAGCCTGACAGGCTTGCTGCAACAAAGGCGTTCGCCTCGTCGGTCAGGTCCAGGGTCTGGGTGATCTGCCGGTAAAACATGCCCTCATCGAGTTTCTTGTCGCCTGGAGTGGCGTTTTCCCAGTAGTGCTGGCTGTTGAAGTGTGACCGTGACTGATCGGCATATCCCACACGATGGATCACAGCCAGATTCCCGGGGCCAGGTTGGCCGTTGAGTTTTTGGTTGTTGAAAATCTCCATCATCGG
>CAJWZI010000154.1 GCA_913049615.1 uncultured Alphaproteobacteria bacterium
CGAGCCCGACTACAGTAGACACAGGTGGAGATGAGAGTAACCAAATTCGCCATCGTTGAGGTCGTCGCCGCAAATTCGGCTGGGCGGAAACCAAATTTTTCGATGTCGGGAGAATAATGATTATGCAAGCCCGGTTTGGCATTATCGAAGTTCCACGCAGCATTGCCTCCACCATCGAGCATGCCCTGATGGCCGAGGCAGCCGGCTTCGACTGGTTCGGCGTAGCGGATTCTCAATCCTTGTTCCGGGAGTTATTCGTCACCTTAGGTGTGGCAGGTCAGGCAACCAAGAAAGTCATGATTGGCCCCACCGTGACAAATTCCCTCACCCGGCACCCAGCTGTCATGGCATCGGCCATTGCCAGCGTGCAGGAAATTACCAATGGGCGAGCCATACTTGGCCTCGGCACTGGAGACAGTGCTCTCTATAACCTGAACGAACGACCTAAAGGCCTGAAAGGATTGCGGGATTATATCACCACCGTCCAGTCCTTGTTGCAGGGTGATCATGCCAATTTCGGCGGGCGGGATATCCATACCAAATGGATCAGAGACCATGATATTAAGCCAGTTCCCATCTATATCGCAGCTGAAGGTCCCAAGACCCTGGAACTGGCCGGAGAAATTTGTGATGGCGTGATATGCGGAATGGGCTTTTCTCCTGAAGTCGCGGAATTGACGCTTGAACATTTGACCGTTGGCGCGCAAAGGGCCGGTCGTTCTCTGCAAGACATCGACATATGGGCCATGACCCGCGTTAATGTGGGTCCAGATCGCGGCACACTGATCAATGAAATTCGCATGGAACTGGCCTCCACTGCCCACCACGCCTTCCGTTTTACCCAGGAAGGTAAGCTGATACCAACAAAATTCGCGGAGACCATTCGCCGGGTACAGACTGGGTACAGCCCTGCCAACCACGAAGATCTGGGCGAGTCGCCGAATGCCGGACTAATGGGTGATACGGATTTCCTGGAGTATATGGTAAATCGTTTCGCCATTGTCGGCACGGCAGATGAATGTGTCGAACGTATCCAGGCGATCCGGGCTAATGGCATACACCAGTTCATCTTTACCGGTTTCGTGGACAAGCGTGCTGCCTTAATCAAGGCCCTAGGTGACACGGTGTTCCCGAAGTGCCGAAACTAGACCGTTCCGTCTCGGAAGGGCTCTCAATGCCCAGGGCGTCGAGTTGCTGCGCGCCGTTCTGACTGGTTAGGGGTTGCAAATCTACGGCGCCTTGGCACGAAATACCCCCAATTACGCCTTAGATCTCAGGGTGGCCAGCACCTCCTTTGAATGTTCGCCCAAGGCCGGCACCTTGGGCACAACACCCACCGTGCCGTCAGAAAACTGAAACGGTGGATTGGGCACATTGAAACCACCTTCGGTGTTGTCAACATGCACCATCAGGCCGCGGGCCACGCTTTGCGGATCTGTCATGGCTTCGCCAATCGTTCTGTAACGGGAACAGGGAACACCAGCTGCCAGCAATTCGTCCTCTGCCGCGCGCGATGTGCGCTGCGAGGTCCAATCCTCCATAACCTGGACTACCTTAGGCCAATTCTCTCGGCGAGCGGCAACAGAAATGAAACGGGGATCAGTGAGCCATTCAGCATGACCCATGGCATGCGCCATATCCCTAAAATTCCGAGGTGTGACTGGTGTTACGATGACAAAGCCGTCAAGGGTCCGGGTCGGCGAATACAATATTTTTGGCTGATCAGGTGGATTTTGCGCGATCTGGCATTCGTGAACCAGCAAATTAATCATGGAATCCATTAAGGCCACGTCGATGAATTGCCCCCCACCATGGCGGTCCCTTCCCAATAAAGCGGTTTGAATTGCACCAAAACCATAGGTTCCCGCCAGAACATCCGCGATGAATATGCCGCTCTTTTCCGGCCGTGTCAGTTCATCCTGATATTCCAACTGCGCCTGATCAAATCCACTCGCGGCATGCACGATAGGGGCATAGGCAGGGTCGGCGGCCCGGGGGCCTGTCTGGCCAAAGCCTGAAATTGCACAATAAATCAAATCCGGATGATCGTCGGCCAAACGGCTGTAATTCAAGCTAAGACGATCCATTACGCCAGGCCGAAAATTTTCTACCACTACGTCCGCGCTCGCCACCAGATCAAAAGCCGCCTTGTGCCCCTCATCACTGCGCAGATCGAGCACAACGCTTTTCTTACCGCAATTTAGATGGCCGAAATAGCTGCTGACACCATCACTCATCGGTGTTGCTTTGCGGATGTAGTCACCGTCGTCCGTTTCAATCTTAATCACCTCAGCGCCACAGTCCGCCAGCAGACGGGCACAATATGGGCCGGCAATCATGGTCGTAAAATCAATTACCCGTAACCCTGCCAAGGGCGGCTTGGAAAGATCATTTACCATATTCATAAATCCAAAATTCACTACAGATCAAATCTGGGCAGCCATCCCGTCTCCGGACGGATCCGAACCGCCATCCAACTTGCCATCAATGATGCGGATAGCCTGAAGGACGGGCATCATATAACTGACCGCATGCCGAAAAGTGGGGTATCCCCGCGCCTGTAATTCTCGTTCGGTTGACCGAAAAATACGGTTCGTTATTTCAATCGTGTCAGATGTGGCTGTGAAACGTGGTGCAAGCACGGCTTCCTGTGCCGTCATATTAAAATCGACCACATTAAGGATAGCCTGCAGGTTGCCCATAGTGATGGTGGTGCCACCGGGGGACCCAACTAGAAAGAATGGTTTGTCATCTCTAAAGACGATGGTAGGCGACAGGGCAGTGAAACGGGCCTTTCCCGGCGCCAATGATCCGGCATGCCCGGGGCGAGGATCGAACACCATCATACAATTGTTGTACATGAAGCCCAGACCTTCAGTCACCACGCCTGAACTGGATCCCAAAGAATGGGTCATCGAAACGCAGTTACCTGCCGTATCGGCGACGCAAATATGGGTCGTTTCCTTGCTTTCGCCGCCACTTTGCATGCGCGGCACCGACGTCATTTCGCCGCGCTTGATACGTTCAGACATGGTTTTGGCGTAGTCCTTGGACATCAATTCATCGAAGGGGATATTAAAAAAACGAGGGTCACCCATGCGGGTGTCCTTATCCACTGTAGCGATCTTCATGGCCTCTGATACCGTCGCGATGTAATCGGCTGAGTTATGTCCCATGGCGGTGAGATCGAAGTTCTCGAGAATATTCAACATCAGTACGATCATTAGGCCGCCGCCGGGCGGTTGGTTGGTCGCGACACGATTACCCCGATAGGTCGTCCACAATGGATCTATGGTTTCCGTTTCGCAGGATTTGAGGTCCTCCAGTGTAATCAAGCCGCCATTAGCGCGCATATCTGCGTCAATCTGTTGTGCGATTTTTCCGGTGTAAAATTCGTCCACGCCATGCTCGGCGATGCGGCGGTACGTCCGTCCCATGTCCGGATTTCGCAAGATCTCGCCGATTTCAAAAAGGCCACCATCAGACTTTGTATAGATCTTGGCCGTGGCCGGATCGTCCGTCAGCCCACGTATGCGGGCTATACGCCCCGCCTCGGCGCCCCGTTTCCAAAAGCCGCTAACCGCCGGCCTGACAGCAAATCCCTCCTCGCAATATTGAATCGCTGGCCCCAGAACCTCCGCCAGAGTGCGCGTGCCGTAGAGACGCATGGCCTGGTCGAAAGCCTTGATGGTCAATGGCGTAGTCATGGATTGATAGCCGATTTCATTCAGCTTGCCCTTGAGAATGAAACCAAATCCATCGTCACATTCCCGGTCGATGATGCCTTCCCACATCTCAGGCTTAGTCGCCAGTGGTGCGCGTCCATGAAAATCAATACAGGTATGCACACCCCGGTCGGCGAGATACAGATGCATTGAGCCAAATCCGGCAATGCCGCACATTTGTGGATCCACAGCTGTTTGCACCAATGCGGCGCCGATGGCTGCGTCTACTACGTTGCCGCCGTCCCTAAGAATGTCCAAGCCTGTTTCCGCCGCCTCCGGCTGGGGAGCGACAACCATGCCTTTTGTCATTTTTCGTTACCTCATACTCCTGGCTCACCGGCATGTTATCGTGCAATGAAAGGTCCATGCCAACGCTTTACACACACCCCAACCGTGAGGACAATAACGGATCAAAAGCGGGAGTCGACAATGAGAGTTTTAGCGGGCACTAGCAAAGGCATATTTGTCGTCAACGACGGCATGACCCATCAGTTGTTAGAAAGCCGGGGCGTAAGGGATTTGGTCTGTCATGATGGACGTCTGTTCGCTGGCACGGGTGCGGGCCTTTACATCTCCGACGATGATGGCAAGACCTGGATCCTATCGGGTCTTGAGGATTACGAAGTCTGGCAAATTCGCAGTGGTGGAGAAGGGGTCTTTTACGCAGCGACGCAACCGGCCGCGCTATTCCGCAGCGAGGATGGAGGGTCTAGCTGGTTGGAAGTTACTTCCTTCACGGAACATCCCGAGGCTTCGAAATGGTGCATACCCTTAACGCCCCCACTGCCTGGCCGATCACGTGCCCTGGTTATAGATCAGGATAATCCTAAGCGTATTTGGGTGGGCGTGGAGGTCGGCGGCATCATGCAAAGCGATGATGGCGGAGAATCCTGGTCTTTTACAATGCCGGGTGATAATCCCGATTTGCATATGATGTTCGCCCAGCCTGGCCAGTCGGATACTCTTTACGCCTCCACGGGGTACGGCCGCCCCAACGGTATAGCTGAAATGATCGAAGGCAATGCTGGCGTGTTTCGCTCCGAAGATGGCGGGGCCAGTTGGCAATACGCCTGGGAAGGTATCACACCTCGCTATTCCCGACCCATGTGTATAGATCATCGCCCACCCCATGGGTTGACGGTGGCCTGCGCACCAACGGCGTTTTCGTCTTATAAGGACGAGGGCGGCGCTGGCGCCATGTTATTGCGTTCCGAGGACCGGGGAAATTCTTGGCGCTCCCTATGTGACGGAGCCCATACTCCCAGCAGGGGCAACATTCATGGCCTTGCAACCGACAGCGAGTGCGTTGGCGGAGTTGTCATTGGAACCGATGACGGTGAGGTCTGGCGGGTCAGCAATGATGCCCAATGGACAGCGTTGGCCGACAACCTCCCGGCGGTCCTGTCCGCGATTACACTTTAGGTGGCTCCATCACGCCAAATCTATCAACACAAATTCTAAGCCCAATCGATTGGAAGTTGAGCACTTAATTTGGACCGACCAAGA
>CAJWZI010000155.1 GCA_913049615.1 uncultured Alphaproteobacteria bacterium
CCTTTCCGACATAGCAGCCAGTTCTGCGGGATTCATGGGTGCCCCGCGGCTTTCCCCCTCCGCAGGTTCAACGGTTTCTATTCCTATTACTTCTATCTCATCCGTTGCACTCGCATCAGGCGCGGCGATTTCAGTCACTGCCTGGACGGTTGCATCCTCTATTACGACAGCCGCGCCATCTTTCGCTGCGCCTTCGTTCTCAGTTTTCCGACCGTCCTGATTATACTGAGTACGACCCCGATTATCTTGTTGGTCGCCATCGCCGTTTTGCCGCAGTTGCCGAGTGGTCTGCAAGACACGGTAATAATGTTCCGCATGCTGATAGAAGTTCTCTGCCGCTACCCGATCGCCAGATAACATGGCATCCCGCGCTAAAGTCGTATATTTTTCATGTACCGTCGACGCCGTACCCCGGATTTTCACGTCCGGTCCACTACTGTCGTAGCTTCGATTGGGAGAATTGTTGTTCCCCCGGCGACCGCTGGGACGGCCACGCCCCCGTCTTTGGGGTCCGTTCTGTCTCATAGCACCGTCTTGAGTTGTCAAAACAAATAAACGCCAATACAAGGCCCCCGATTGATCAAAGCGCTGGCCCACCGATCTTAGTACGGCTTTCTAACCGCCGGCGAACCCGCGGTCGGAACCATTTTCCAGTGCCTTCAATCAAACCAAGACAAGCCAACTGCGTTTTGGCTTTCTGCATATACCAGCTCTATTTTGAGCTTCAGATTTCCATTCAGCAATGTGGGTTATCTTTTTTTCGGGAACCGCCCGTCCGGTCACGCCAGTTGATCTTTCTGATCGCGGCAGTCGGTCCTCGTCGTTCGTTTTAAAAACTAGCCGTTTAGCACGGAAAATCCAACATCTTTTTTTCATTGCTTCTCCGCGCAGAGACAGCGGTCTATTCTAGCCAGGTCGAGATGGGTTTCCGCAATGCGCAAACCGGCTGAAGTCAATATGGAGGCCACATGGTTTGCCTGCCAATATCCACATTCGAGCACGGCCTGTCCGCCTGGCTTCAACAGCCTGTGGAGATGAGGCGCCATGGCACGATAAGCAGAAAGGCCGTCGTCACCTCCGTCTAAGGCTAGTTTAGGGTCGTGGCATCGAACCTCTGGAACCAAAGTTTCAGTCTCTGCAGTGGTGATATAGGGTGGGTTTGTCAGGATCAAATCAAAGGAGCCTGATAAAGCTTCGCCCCAATCCCCAACCATGAACCGAGCCCGATCATAAAGTCTTAAGTTCCGCGCATTCTCCATGGCCTGTTGCACAGAGGCATGTGAATAGTCTAGGCCCAGACCCCAGGCACCAGGACGTTCCGTCAAAACAGCCAATAATAAGCAGCCCGACCCCGTGCCAAAATCAGCGATCACATAATTTTCAGTCTCGTTCGGCATTTGGGCCAAAGCGGCGGCGATCAGAGTTTCGCTGTCGGGCCGCGGGTCGAATACCTCATCGGATATCTGCAATTCCAGACTCCAAAATTCCCTCCGCCCAATTAACCGGGATGTCGGTTTTCTCTTCTTACGTTCATCTATCAATCTGGAATAGTTATTCAGTTCTGCTGCTCCCAAAGAGCGGTCGGCATCGCAGACCAAAGTCAAGCGATCTCCACCAATGACGTGGGCCAAAAGCAAATTTGCATCCAATTGCGCTTCTTCAATCCCAGCAGCGCTCAACGCTTGCGCGCCAGCGGCCACAGCCTGCCGCAGCGTCATATCAGAAACGAACCGCTGCTTTTCAGCCATGACCCTCTAGATCGGCCAGCAGACCAGCCTGATGGTCGGCTATTAATGCATTCACCACTTCGTCAACCGCTTCTCCGCTCATCACTTTGTCTAGCTTATAAAGAGTCAGATTGATGCGGTGGTCGGTAACCCTACCCTGGGGATAATTATAGGTACGAATTCGTTCGGATCGGTCGCCGCTCCCGACCTGTTCTTTCCGGTCAGCTGCGCGCTCACTCGCCGCTTTTTGCCGTTCTGCATCATACATGCGGGCCCGCAGTACTTTCATAGCCTGGGCCCGGTTCTTGTGCTGCGATTTGTTATCCTGGCACTGTACTACAATACCTGTGGGCAGGTGAGTGACTCGGATGGCTGAATCTGTCTTATTGACGTGCTGACCTCCCGCACCCTGGGCACGATAGGTGTCGACGCGTAGGTCAGTGGGACTAATGTCCACATCAATCTCCTCAGCCTCTGGCAGAACGGCCACGGTGGCGGCGGAAGTATGAATGCGGCCTTGGGATTCAGTTTCCGGCACCCGCTGCACTCTGTGAACGCCGGATTCGAATTTCAGTTTTGCGAATACCCCACGCCCGGAGACAGAGGCCACCACATCGCGGATACCTCCCAAATCCGATTCACTGATATCCATCAACTCGAACTTCCAGCCGTTGATTTCGGCATAGCGCTGATACATCCGCAGCAAATCGGCTGCGAATAAGGCCGCTTCGTCGCCGCCTGTGCCAGCCCGCACTTCCAGGATCGCATTTTTATCGTCGGCCGCATCGCGGGGAAGAATAGCCACCTGCAACTCGTTTTCCAGGGTAGGGAGTTTTCCCCGCGCAGCCGCCATTTCCTCGGCTGCCAATTCGCGCATTTCCGTATCGCTGTGCGTATCGGCAACCATGGTGCCCAGACCTGCTATTTCCGTACGCAAATTCCGCACTGCTTGGGCTATTTTGGCTACGGGCGTAAGTTCCGCATAGTCCTTGGACAGACGCACAAAATCGTCACCAGACCCGCCTTCAGCCATTGTGGCTTCAAGCTCTGCCAGTCGCTTGAGAATACCGTCTATTTGTTCCTCGCCAATCATAGGCCATAATTTTTCAAAAGTGCCGGTAGGTCTTCCAATGCCACTTCCACTTGCCTGCCGTCATCAAGATTACGCAAGGTGATAATTTTTTTGGCTATCTCGTTCTCGCCCAGAATAAGTGCAGCGCGGGCGTTCAATTTATTGGCGCGCTTCAGGCGCCTGCTGAGATTGCCGCGGAAGGCCATATCGACCACAAAGCCGCTCCGTCGCAGATCGTAGCAAATTTTTAGCGCCAACCTTTCCGCCGCTTCACCAAGAGGTACCATGGCAATAGGACGATCCCCGTCCAGCGCCGTGGTAGCTAACATCGCCAGGCGCTCAATACCGCCGGCCCAACCAATCCCAGGCGTCTGCGGACCACCCAGAATTTTGATCAAACCGTCGTACCTTCCACCAGCGATTACCGCACCTTGGGAACCCAAAGCATCGGTGAAAAACTCGAACGCGGTGTGGGTGTAATAGTCCAGACCCCGCACCAGTCGCGGGTTCAAATTATAGGCAATGCCCAGCACATCCAGACCGTCACATACCGAAGCAAAAAAATCCTGTGATTTTGAATTAAGGTAATCGGTAATTATGGGTGCGTCGATGACGATCTTCTGATCCCATTCATCCTTTGAATCGAGTATGCGAAGCGGATTGCGGTTAAGCCGATCAACGCTATCTTCGGACAAATTCGCCTTGTGATCGGTAAAGTAAGTGACCAGAGCATCGCGATAGTCGCTGCGACTATCAGAATCGCCCAAGGTGTTTAATTGCAACCCGCAGAGGTCCAAAATGCCTAAGTCATGCAGGATTTCGGTGCCAAGTGCGATAATTTCAATATCCGCACCGGGACCTTCTACGCCCAGAATTTCCGCATCAATCTGATGAAATTGACGCTGCCGACCCTTTTGTGGACGCTCGTAGCGAAAAGCCGGGCCATGGGCGAAGAATTTCAAGGGTAGATCCTGATGCATTCCGCCCGTAATAAAGGCGCGGCAAATACCAGCGGTGAATTCTGGACGTAGAGTAATGTTCTCGCCACCGCGATCGGTGAAGGTATACATTTCCTTGCGCACCACATCGGACCCCTCGCCTATGGTGCGAGCGAAGACTGGGGTGAATTCAAAAATCGGCACGTCGATGTCGCCAAAACCGTAACGGCGGGCGCAATCGCGCGCCGTTGCAACCACATGCCTGTGGCGGGTCGCCGCATCACCAATGATGTCATGGGTACCGCGTACCGATTGTAACCTGGCCATACGCTTTACTCCGCCTGAATTTCCGCCACCCTAGCCTCAACCAATTCGACTACATGATCTACAAAACCTTCGCTGTCGATCTTGTGATCAGCGACGCCGCTTAGATACACGAGGTGAGTACCATTGCCTCCACCCGTGACGCCAACGTCCGTCTCTCGTGCCTCGCCGGGGCCATTGACCACACAGCCCATGATAGACAGGGTCAAGGGGGTGGTGATATGGGCCAGGCGCTCCTCTAAAATTTCAACCGTCTTAATCACAGGAAAGGCCTGCCGGGCACAAGACGGACAGCTGATAATGGAAACGCCCCGATGGCGTAGGCCAAGCGATTTCAAGATTTCGAAACCCGCATATACCTCTTCCACGGGATCGGCTGACAGAGAGACCCGGATCGTATCACCAATCCCAGCCCACAGGAGACTGCCTAAGCCGACGGATGATTTCACGGTGCCGCCACGCAGGGCACCAGCTTCGGTGATGCCTAAATGCAAAGGAAAATCACAAGCCTCCGCCAAGCCTTGATAGGCCGCAACACACAAAAACACGTCCGAGGCCTTCACGGAAATCTTAAAATTCTCAAAATTTTTGTCTGCCAGCAGACGCGCGTGATTTAGAGCGCTTTCCACCATGGCCTCAGGGCAAGGTTCGCCATAGTGCTCCAGCAGCTCCTTTTCTAAGCTGCCAGCATTAACACCAATCCGCATGGAACAACCGTTGGCACGGGCGGCGTCCACCACCTCGCTCACCCGGATCGCCGAGCCGATATTTCCCGGATTAATCCGCAAACAGGCTGCACCATTGTCCGCAGCCTCCAGGGCCCGTTTGTAGTGGAAATGAATATCTGCAACGATAGGGACGCTGGTCTGATCAACAATTTCCTTTAGAGCGGCAGAAGATGCTGCGTCAGGGCAACTAACCCTTACGATATCTGCGCCCGCGCGTTCCAAGTCCTTTACCTGGGTCACGGTCGCCTCTACGTCGTGGGTTGGCGTAGTAGTCATGGATTGTACTGTGATCGGGGCTCCGCCGCCTACTGGGACGTTGCCCACCATGACTTGCCGGCATTTTCGGCGGCAAATATCGCGATAGGGACGAAGGCTCATAGCTGGTTCTCAGATGTTGGCATCGCCACCTTGATGACGCGGCAAACTTGTGTGGGAT
>CAJWZI010000156.1 GCA_913049615.1 uncultured Alphaproteobacteria bacterium
GCGATACGCCTCGCCACAGGGCCACCGTCCGGCGTGACATGGGTGCTGGCCATGGAGGTGGAAAACCCTATGGCGCCGGCCTCCAGAGCCTCTCGCACCGCCTGGCCCATTTGTTGCAAATCGTCTTCGGTCGCAGTCTCTTCCAAGGCCCGGTTCCCCATCACATACATGCGCAGCGCCGAATGGCCGATGTAAGTACCGTGGTTCATAGCCTTGGGCAGTCGTTCAACATTAGTCAGGTATTCGGGAAAAGTTTCCCAGGTCCAATCAATACCGGCCAACATGGCGTTGGTTGGAATATCTTCGACAGCTTCGAGACACCGGGCGTACCATTCACGATCTGCTTCTCTACAAGGCGCTAGTGCAAATCCACAATTGCCCATTAAAACGGTGGTCACCCCGTGCCAGCAGGAACAACTTCCGATAGGATCCCAGGCGACCTGGGCGTCCATGTGGGTGTGACCATCAATGAAGCCCGGGGCAACAATTAAGCCATCTGCATCAAGGGTTTGGCGGGCCGTGGCACGGATTCGCCCTATCTCCACAATGCGTCCATCTTGGATACCCACGTCGGCGCGAAAACGTGGCATGCCGGACCCATCTACCACTGTACCGTCGCGAATGAGTAGATCCAATGTCATGACATCCCTTCCTATGCATTAAGGCTAATTTGTTAGTTTCAGTATGGCCGCGGGACATTCAGGCTTCAACCATGTTCGAACACCCATCACGAACTATTCTATTATTCTGATCAGCTATCATCTGGGTAAGAATTTGGTAGAGATAGATTTAAAGGCCCTCGCGACGCAGTACGGCATCCTGATTATCAACCAAACACTAGGACCGGGGACCAATGGGATCAGAGGAATGGCGACGGCTCAAAACTATCAACTAAATTTTCATAATTTTGACCGGTAAGTTTCCGGTGCGTATTTCAAGAATAAATATGCAGCCAGTACACTAATGGCAGCGGCCGCCAATAGTGCCGTTTGCGGGCCTTGCACGTCGACCAGGAAGCCGAGGAATATGGGACCAATTACGTAGCCCAGATCGCCTACCATGCGAAAGGCACTCATGGCCGCCGCATTCATGCCAGGCGGAGCGCTGTCCGCGGCATAAGCCGCTGGGGCGGTACCGCCAATAGAGGCAGCGACACCCCAAACCACACAGCTGACCACGAACCAGACATAACTGGGCGAAATCATGAACAACAGCATAGACAAACCAGTAATCAAAGTGGCGGGGACAATAACCGCCTTGCGACCGAACCGGTCCACCAGCACACCTGAAGGATAGGCCGCGATAACCCCCGCCACGCTGCCCAGAGCCATGCCAAAACCGATCTCTGCCACGTTCAGTGATAGCCGTAGGACAGCAAAAACAGGTATCACGGTGAAAAGACCGCCCGTCCGAGTGACCGAATTAGTCAGAGAAACGACGGAAACAAGAACAAATCCAACCTGCCTCATTAACAAATTCAGCTGCCGCACATAGGAAATTGTTACCGCCGCGCCTTGGCCCGTTCCCCCGTGGCCCATGCCCTTGGTTTCCTTGACCGCAAACCAGGCCACGAGCATGGCTAGTAGCGACGCCACCCCATAGACCTGAAAGGGCACGGCCAGACCAAAGTGGCTGGCCAGCAGGCCACCTGGCAATGGACCAATACCGACCGCGAACAGAAAACAGCCCTGATAGATGGAGATGATCCGGCCGCGTCTCTCCGGTGTCGAGATATCGGCCAAAACCACCTGACCTGTAGTCAGGATAATCCCGGCTCCCGCTCCGGATACGAACCGCGCTACGATGAATTCCGGATACTCCGTCGCCGCCGCGCACCAGAAACTGCCTAAAGCAGAAATGACACCACCCATGGCTAGTGTCGGACGCCGGCCGAGACGGTCGGAGAGTTGCCCCGAGGGGACTGCCACGAAGAACCGTGCCAGTCCGTAGATAGCCACCGCCATCCCGATGGCTGAAGCCGGGACACCGAAAGATTGGGCATAGAGCGGTAGGACCGGAATAACGCTGCCGAAACCAAGCTGGTTGATGGAAATCAACACGCACATGGCGATGAGAACCCGGCGTTCAACTGTCATGATCTGTATTCTTCTATGCCGGCGCCGTTGCGGGATGGCAATACTTCGGTGAGGATAATCTTGATGAAAGACGTTAGCGTATAGGATCAAGACAACTATGGGAACTCCATGAACTCAGGCTAGGCGAAACCTTTAGCCAGCCAGAAGGGTCTGGGCAGATTTTAGATGAAATACGAGAGCGGTTCGATGGATTGCCAAACTGACCGGTCAACGATGAACCGGGGTTCGTCTATCAGTTTGATGTCGGTGGTGTTGCCAGCCTCGGACTGCCGAGGCCAAACAAAACCGGGCGCCGCATCGGACAGGTTGTTGATCTCATCCAACTTGGACATGGATCCATACTTGCGCAATTTATCGAGGTCGTTAATTGCAACCCCACATTATGCTGGGCGACATACCAAACGGACAAAAACTCTAGTCCTTTTCGACTGTCCGGCGCTCCACTTCCAACAGGTCCTCCAAACCGATGGTCTCATGTATGTCTTCCTGCAAAGCGGTCCATTCCGTTGTGGGACGGGAGTTTATGGTAAAACCATCAGCCAATTCGTTGTAGACCCCTCGCATGGCTTCGTAGGCAGCGATCAAAGGCGTGGAAGGGTCGACCAGAATACCATAGCCAAGGCTGCGCATGTCATCCAGGCTCATGTCCAGACTGGCCAGGCCGCCGGGTTTCAACAACAACATCAATGGTCCGCCTAGACGATCTGCCACATGACGCACCTCATCCGGATTGCGGGGGCTAAGCAAAATGATATCCGCACCCGCTTTCCGATAGGCTGCACTACGGCGCAGCGCATCGTCCATATTTGAGGACCGAACGCCGTTGGTCCGGCCGATGATCAGGGTATCTGGGTTGCGCCGGGCTGAAACCGCTTCCCGCAATTTGTCTACCATGCTCCCCAACGGTACCATATGCTCGATACCCGCATGATGATGGGCCCGTTTAGGTAGAATTTGATCTTCGATTTCGACAGCAGCGAAACCGGCCGCCTCGGCCATGCCCATGGTCCGATGCATGTGCATCGGGTCGCCCCAGCCGGCGGCGGCATCCAGGATCAGAGGCAGGTCCGTAACCGTACGGATGTCTAAACCCGCCTGGCACATTTCCGACAGGGTCAGATTGGCCTCCAGATGCACCTTGCGATAGCCGGATGCTCCGCCGCCTAGGTACAAGGCCTTGAAACCTGCCTGTTCGGCGAGTCTAGCCATCAGAGGATCCAGCACTAAAGGCGCGCACACCGGTGCGGCCTCCTGGATCATCTGGCGTAAGCTGGTCATGCCGTCCTCGCCCTATTCAGCAGCGTTATCGGCAGCGGCAACAGTAGCGCGCTGCTCTGCCTCCTTCCGAGCCATATGCGCCTTCAACTCCTCGGGTGAAAGGCGCACGATATCCTCGTTCTGATGGCTGAAGACGTCATAGGGCTGGGTATCCAGCTCTTCCAGCTTAATAGCACCGCCCATTACTCCCTCTTTCCAGATTTGATGTTCATTTTCCCGCTCGTGGAACTCCGGCATTACCTCTTCGGCAAACATTTTTAAACTATCACAGATATCCTGATGCGATGTCTTTCCAGCCTGGTTTAGCAGGATCACCTGATCCACATGCGCCTCTTCATACTGGCGCAGCTTGTTGCGAATGGTTTCGGGCGAACCGATCAAGCCGGAGGTCAGAGCCTGTTGCGCCTTTTCGGAATGACGCCAGTCCTGATACAGCTTCCAAAGGTCTCCCTTGCCGGGTGCGCCAATGCCCTCACGGCCATAATGGGACAGGGCAAAGATAAAAAATGTCCAGCCTGCCGCCTTTTCGATAGCCTCTTCATCCGTATCGGCGCACATAAATCCGGACACCATGGCCACGTTGGGGTTTTTGGGATAATCAGCTACCGGGTTCGAATGGTGCAGCATGTTTTTGTAGTAGTGATTGACCCATGCCTTCGCAGCATCCGGCGAGACAAAGGTGAATCCCAGGGCGCCCAAGCCCCACTCCCCGGCCAGGGTAATTGTCTGAATATTAGAACAGGCTACCCACAGGGGCGGATGGGGCTTCTGATATGGCTTTGGCAACACATTGCGGGCAGGAAAGTCATAGAATTTACCATGGAATTCCCAATCCTCTTTGGTGAACATAGGTATCACGGCTTTCACTGCCTCCAGCCAGCGGTCGCGTTTGCTGCGCACCTGCGTGCCAAAAGGATGCAGTTCCGCCGGACCTGCTCCTTCGCCCATACCAAATTCCACGCGGCCACCCGAGAGAAGATCCAGAGTGGAGACCTTTTCAGCCACCCGGTGAGGCTGATTGGTCGTCAGCTGAATGATGCCGTAACCCAGACGGATGTTGAGGGTACGCTGGCTGGCTGCGCCCAGGAATGTCTCTGGTGAAGAGGCGTGGGAATATTCTTCCAGAAAATGATGCTCCACCATCCAGGCGTAGTCATAGCCTAGGCGGTCCGCCAACTCGATCTGATTTAGAGAGTTCTGCAGCAGATTGAATTCGCTGTCCGCTTCCCAAGGTCGGGGTAATTGATGCTCGTAAAATATCCCGAATTTCATACTTCGTCTCTCCTCAAATTTCTTATTTTGACCAGAATGCCCCATGCTGAATTATCCAATCCAGAAAATCCCGGAAGGCCGCCGTGGGCTCACTGGGCAAGGTATGGCCTATATCGTCTGATAACCGCGCGCCGGACAAGGAGCGTCGATCCTTGTCACCATGCAAATTGATATTTGGTGTCTGACTGGAAGTTGCGATGGTGAAGTTAAAATCCCTGTAATGGGATTTCAGGGCCACGCTCCAATCCTGCACTCCGCAGACTTGGTTAGAGGCAATATGATAGAGATCATAGCCCGGCGCCTTAGCGTCCATCAGGGCAAGTAGCGCTGTCGCCACGTCCCGTGAATAGACCCAGTCCTGACGGTCAGCGCGCGGCAAAATTGCCGTTTCACCGCTCAAGGACACTAATGCTACCTGCATGAAGGGGCTAAGTGTGTCGCGGGCGCCACTGTCGACCTCCCAGGGGCCATAGACGGCGGCAAGGCGCACGGAGCGGATGTCCATGGACAACAGATCAGTCAATCGGCGACAGACTGCTTCAGAAGCATATTTGGTGATGCCA
>CAJWZI010000157.1 GCA_913049615.1 uncultured Alphaproteobacteria bacterium
GGACCGCGTCGCCCAGCCATCGGTCGGGAATTGCCGGAGGCGCGGTTATACCGTTAGCGGTGACGCCTTGTTGGTGCGACTGATCGTCAGTTTTCGCTTCGGGGTGTCGTTTCTATTCCCAATAAGGGGCCCCCATGGCAATTGGCGATCCGTTCGTGCACTGGGTGTGCACCGGACGGTTCAAGTGGCGCGCGGGCGAGGTGTCTGAAACCAGGATTGCACGGCGTCTCCGACGTTATGGAATTTTGGCTTCAGGTAGCGCTTCGAGCGCGGTCCATGCGACCCGCCCGGTTGTTCGAACGAACAATCGGAGGAAGTTCTATTGGGGACTCAAGGTTTCGAAACCAGCGTATTTCCGCGCATTATTTGCTGTCTGTTGACGATAGGTTGTTCTTTGGCAATCCCGTTGGTTACGGTGTCCGCCGAAGAGAAGGCCACAATATTACCGGACACCGTGGTAACAGCCACGTTTGTGCCGACGAAAGTAGAGGCCGTTGGCAGCGCGGTAACGGTGGTCACCGACGAACAAATTGCCAAAAGTCAGAAGCGTGCCGTCTCTGAGATATTGCGGGAAGTTCCCGGGCTGGCCGTCAATCGATCAGGCACCGTCGGCAGTTTCACGACAATTCGGATCAGGGGTGCCGAAGGTAACCACACTTTGGTCCTGATCGATGGCATCGAAGTTAATGATCCGAGCGGTGGATCAGAGTTTGATTTCGGCAGCCTGCGGGCGGCTGACATCGAACGGATCGAAGTGTTACGCGGACCCCAAAGCGCGCTGTATGGCAGTGATGCCATTGGCGGCGTGGTCAATATTATTACCAAGCGAGGCAGTGGACCCGCGACGGCACATCTTGATTTAGAAGGCGGCTCGTTTCGGACCGGACAAGTGTCCACCCGCCTACGTGGCGGCGGCGACGGTTTTCACTATTCCCTTGGGGCTTCGGGGTATACCACCGATGGTGTTTCCGTCGCGCCCAAATCAGAAGGCAATCGCGAGGCGGACGGCAACAACAATGGAACCGTCAATATCAAGTTCGGTTTTGTTCCCATCGACAACCTGGAGCTCGACTTTACCGGGCGGTATGTGAACGACACGACGGAATCTGATACCCAGGCTGCCGTTGCGGGCATCATACGAACCGTTGACAGCGATAGTAAAACTCGGAAAATTCAACGTTCCGGCAGCGCCCGACTGACATACAGCCTGTACGATGGAGGTTGGGAACATATCGTCGGAATCAGCGGACATGAAGAAGTCGCTGATGACACGACCAACGATGCGACGACGTTCGAAGCAGACGGCGAAAAAGTTCGGTTTCATTATCAAACCAATATTCTGTTCGATACGCCGTCCGTCGCAGATGGCGAACATGGCCTGACCTTCCTGGCCGAGCATGAAGAAGATTCACAATTCACCCTCAGCGCCTTTGGCAGTACTGACCGCAGCATTACCAATCTTGGTTATGTCGGAGAATATCGCGCCGGCTTATGGGATCAGTTGTTTCTGACCGTTGCTGGCCGGTATGACGACAATGATACCTTCAAGAACGCAACGACGTACCGATTGACGGCAGCTTTTCTTCTACACGATCTGGGCGCGCGCCTTCATGGGAGCTATGGCACGGGGGTAAAGAACCCAACCTTATTTGAATTGTTTGGTTCGTTGGCCAACTTCACCGGCAATCCAGATTTATCGCCTGAGTCCAGCAAAGGTTGGGATGCCGGCATCGAACAGCGCCTTTTTTCGGATCGGCTGACCCTTGATGCGACCTATTTCAACAACCGCATTACGGACCTTATCCAAGGTAGCGGAATTACCAGCCGCAATCTGAACGGAACCTCCAAGATCCAGGGGCTGGAATTGGCCCTGGACGCCAAGTTGGCCCGTGAGCTGACGCTTAATGGCCAATACACCTATACCAATACAAAGGATGCAAATGGAACGGAACTGGTCCGGCGGGCAAGACATATGGCCAGTTTGAATGTGAATTATGGGTTTCTCGACGACAGAGCCAACCTAAACCTGGGCATCGATTACACTGGCGAGCAAAGGGATATCCAGTTCTCGAATTTTTTTGCCACGAGTAGCGCGGTCACATTGGACGATTTTGTGTTGCTTGGTGTTGCCGGGTCTTACAGGCTGACGGACAACATCAAACTCACGGCACGCCTGGAAAATCTGCTGGATCAAGACTATCAGGAAGTGCTTGGCTTCGATGCCCCAGGGATTGGTGCCTACGTTGGTGTACGCACGACGTTTAGGCTGCCATAAATGACCATTGTCGCCTCACCCAATCGCCTTGGCCGGGTTTTGCCTATCGCATCATACGTTGCGATAGCTTGGTTGCTGTTCGGGTTTGGATCTTATGGGATGGCGCTTGGCGAGCAGGTAAGAGCAAAACGAGTCGTCTCGACGAACTTGTGCACCGACCAACTGCTCCTGCTTATTGCCAAGCGGTCACGGATCGCGTCGGTCAGTTACTTGGCAAGAGACCCATTGTTCTCGCACCTTGCCAATCGGGCGCAGGATATTCCTATCAACCATGGCCTAGCCGAGGAAATCCTTCCCCTCGAACCCGACCTTGTCCTGGTCGGTTCGCATACGATTAGGCCGACGACAGTCCTGCTCCGAAAGCTGGGGATCAAGGTACTGGTGCTCAAGCTTGCGGAAGGGTTCGAAGATATCCGCCGAAACATGCGGCTCGTTGGCAATGCATTGGGCGAAACCGCCAAGGTTGATCTGATGGTTAGTCAGTTCGACACGGCGCTAACAACGCTTGTGCAGTCACAGGATTTGCCGACAGCTATCATTCTTCGGCCACGCGGCATGACGATGGGGCAAGGTAGCTTGTCGGACGCCATTTTAAGGTCGGCGGGACTGCGAAACCTTTCCGCCGAAATGGGTGTAGGCAAAATTGGCCTGTTGCCATTGGAACAGGTCGTCGCAGCCCGACCGGATTTGTTCGTCCTTGCAGAATTCAGGCCTGGTCATCCTTCGCTCGCTCATTTGATCTTGCAACACCCGGTGCTTCGGATGGATCAGGCCGATCCAAATGGCAACGATCCGAGCCGCGTTGCCTTGCCCACGCATCTTTGGAACTGCGGTGGCCCCCAGGCGCTGAAGGCTATCGACATTCTCAAACGGGCTCGGCTTCAGCTTCTCAAAAGCAAGGTGCGGAAATGATGCCAGCACTGGTGAAACCCCAGAATAGCGAAATCCCCTACCCGGTATTGCTTGGTTTGTTATTGGCCCTGGTCGTGATCTTGTCCGCACTGTCGATGACCAGCGGCAGGGCCTCGATACCACTTTCGGCCTTTGCCGACGCCCTGACCGGAGCCGATACGCCTCATGCCACGATCTTGCTAGAACTGCGTTTCCCCCGCGCCATACTTGCCATTGCCATCGGGGCGGCACTTGGATTGTCTGGCGCGGTGCTTCAAGGTCTGCTCCGTAACCCTCTTGCCGAACCTGGACTAATCGGCGTCTCGGGAACGGCGGCGCTGGGTGCCGTGATCGCTTTCTATAGCGGGCTGTCCATGGCTTATCCGTTCGCCTTGCCGGCGGGCGGTATGATCGGTGCTGGCCTGTCGGTGGCGCTGCTCTATGTCCTATCCGGTCGTGATCCATCCATTTTAACTCTTATCCTCGCGGGCGTGGCCATTAACGCCATGTCGGGTGCGCTGACCACATTGGCGCTCAATCTATCGCCTAATCCCTATGCCGCCTACGAGGTATTCTTTTGGCTATTGGGCTCTCTGGCTGACCGTAGTCTGGAGCATGTCGCCCTTGCACTGCCGTTCGTTGTTGCAGGGATTGCCCTGCTTGCCACTACCTCTCGCGGACTGGATGCTTTAACTCTGGGAGAGGATGTCGCGCAAAGCCTTGGCATAAATCTTTTCGGACTTCAGGCGCGGGCGATCATCGGCACGGCGCTGGCGGTGGGTGCGTCCGTGGCGGTCGCGGGTGTGATTGGTTTTGTTGGCCTGATGGTGCCGCACCTATTGCGACCCGCGGTTGGCCATAGACCTGGGCGACTGCTGGCCGCCAGTGCGCTAGGCGGTGCCGTATTGACATTGGCTGCTGATATTGCCGTCCGTTCTGTTGCGGTTGGACCAGAGCTCAAACTAGGCGTTTTGACGGCGTTGATTGGCGCACCCTTTTTCCTGATGTTGATATTGAAAACGCGCGGCGGCGGTCGATGACCGAGCTCAAGGCAACGGATTTATCCGCCTCGATCGGACGAAGCAAGATACTTGATGGGGTATCGGTGAGTTTCGGCGCAGGGGAGCTGGTCGGTTTGATTGGGCCAAATGGCGCTGGCAAGACATCCCTTTTGAAATGCCTTCTGGGTCTTTTGAAGCCTGATAGTGGAGCCATATCTCTCGATGGCCAGGCCTTGCCGGTTTGGCCCCGATCAGAGGTAGCAAGGCGATTGGGGTATCTACCTCAAGGCGCACCATGCCATTGGCCGATGACAGCGGAACGTATCGTCGAACTGGGATGGCTGCCCCATACGGCCACCATGAGGAAAAACGATAATCAGGTGCAAACAAGCGTCGACAAAGCCTTGGCGCAAACGGGCACAACGCATCTGCGCAGCCGTGTTGTTACCACCCTCTCTGGGGGAGAGCGTACATTGGTGATGATCGCACGCTGTCTTGCAGGACGCGCGCCACTCTTATTGGCTGATGAGCCCGTGACCGGTCTTGATCCCCGCCACCAGATCGAAATCATGCAGACCCTCCATGCTCACGCCGCCGGGCCCGGCGGCGTGGTTGCTGTTGTCCATGACCTGAATTTGGCAGCTCGGTTTTGCAGCCGTCTGGTTCTGATGGATCAGGGTCGGATTGTATCGGTGGGAACGCCAAATCAAGTTCTGACGCCCGAACGGCTGGCCAAGGTTTATGGCATTGATGTGGCTCTTCAGTCGGTAGACGGCCAAAAGGTGGTTGTGTATAGGAGCCCGCAGGACTGAGTCATGATTGCCACCCAATCAACAACCGCGGTGCATTGGCGTGCGTTAATTAGGTCGGATCATGCCAAGTTCCCAAACAAGACAAATGAGAGCTGGCAACGCTTTTCACGGATTTGGGCTTTCCTAGCCTCGGCGACAGCTCATGGCGTCATTGTTGCACTGCTCGTGAACAATGCCGCCGAACCCCTCCCCATAGGCCGACCGATGATTGTCGAATTGG
>CAJWZI010000158.1 GCA_913049615.1 uncultured Alphaproteobacteria bacterium
CCTTTCACAGGTCGGCGCATCCTGGTTTACAACGAAATTGAGCGGGTGGTGCAAACCAACGCCGAGATTGTCGCCCCCGACCGGGTGACGGTCTGTGGCATGCCGCGTCTGGACCGGGTGCACGCCTGGCGTAGGTGCGCGGCAACTCAACAGAAGACCATCGCTGTCAACGATGGTGGCCGGAATAATGTACTGTTCTATTCTTTCACCCAAAAGACAGGCTTGCCGCAAATCCGGCGAAAAAGCCGATCAGGCTTTGTCAACCTCGCAGAACCCATGGAAAATGAAGTAGGGCAATTGTCTTGGGAAACATTGTTCCGGGATAGTCACTGGGCGATCTATCGACTGGCCCAGGAAAGACCAGATATTGACGTAGTGATCAAGACAAAACCGCGGCCCCGTGACTACGAACCGGTATTAGAGTTACTAGGCCCAACGGAACGATGGCCGGAGAATTTGAAACTGGCTAGTAAAGGCGACCCCTTCAAATTGATGGTCGCGGCACATACGGTGAGTGGTTTCAACACCACGGGCTTGTTTGAAGCCATTGCCGCCGGTAAACATATTATTGTGCCTCATTTCGCCGAGGCGTTGGAACACGCATGCGCGCCTTTCATCGTTGATTATGAGGATGCCGTTAGCTACGCCGCATCAGGTCAAGACTTGACGGCTAAGATGATTGCAAGTCTGGATCAGCCCAATTTGGGGCTAGAGCTGCCACCATCTACCATGGTGCTGTTGGAAAAATGGACAGGCAATCCGGACGGCAAGGCAGCCGAGAGAGTGCGCGCGGCGGTTTTGGCGGAGATTGATAGTTCACGGGACAATAACTAATATCATGCCGGACCAGGCCGCATGGTTACTATTGCCCGTAGAAACCAAGGTGCGGGAATTTCATGCTAAGTTGTTGGTAGCCGCCATTGCTGTGGAGCGCGGTTACCGGGTGGTGCTGGGTGAGCAGAACGCCATGGTACGGCAAATCGATCATCTGCCCCGTGGGCTGTACATCGACAAATCTATTGCCTCCAGTAAGACGGAGCATTTCCAGCGCCTGCGGCAAAGAGGCAACAAGGTTGCGGCCTGGTGCGAGGAGGGCCTGGTCTACCGGGACCGCCAGGCTTATTTAGAGCAGCGGATCAACCTGGATTCGTTGGCACAGGTTGAAACGTTCTTTTGTTGGGGTGATGTCCAGCGACAGGATATCGGTGGTCTGGCGACGGGTATGGAGCAAAAACTATCGCCAACGGGCAACCCTCGCTTTGATCTGCTGCGTCCTGGCTTTCGGGGATTATTTACGATGGAAACCCAAGGCCTACGCAAGCAATTTGGTGACTTTATCCTAATCAATACAAATTTTGCCCGTTATAACCATTTCTATGGCGAAGACAGTCTGCTGAAATTCCAACGCCAACGAGGAACTGTAAAAAACAAAGAACAGGAAGCTTATCTGCTGGCTTGGCGCGATTTCTTGGGCGAGATGTATCACGCGTTCGTTGCCATGTTGGCGCAGCTCTCCTCTGCCTTCCCTGACCGCCAGATCATTTTGCGTCCGCACCCGTCTGAAAATCATCAACGCTGGGCCAGGGAATGCGAAGATCTGGATAATGTCAGTGTGATATTCGAAGGTAACGTAGTGCCGTGGCTACAAGCCGCCAAGGTTTTGATCCACAATTCCTGCACGACCGGTTTGGAGTCCTATTTCCTGGACAGGTCAGCAATTGCCTATCAGCCTGTCAAATCGGATATCTACGATTCCTATCTGCCCAATATTGTCAGCCGGCGCGTTGAAACAATTGAAAACCTTGTAAAGGTGGTCGATGACGCTTTGGCTGGTCAAACCGTAGATGGGGGCCTGACAGGCCGGGACGCCGCGATCGAATATTATGCTGCTACCGTGGGCCCGCTCGCCACGGAACGGGTGTTGGATGCCGTCGACCAAATAGACCTAGATATGCCGCAACCAACCGGCCCGAGCCAATGGCTGGGTCGGCTTTCCGGGCATGTCAAGGTGCCAGCCAGGGATATTGTCAGAAAGGTTTGGCGGCCAGACGCGGCGGCATATGGCAGGCAAAAATTCCCAGGACTGGGTGTAGATGAAATTCGGCGAGAACTAGCAAAACTAGGCGCGGCGTCTGGCCGTTTCTCCACTATTCGGGTCACGACACTAGCCCATAAGTGTTTTGGTCTGGCGGCATGAGCCGGACGCCTGGACAACGACTGCAGCGTGGTTTGAAAACTACGTCGCGGCGTGGGCTCCGGCTAAATTTTCGGATGAAAAAGTTATTTGGCCGGCAAGGTAAGACGATCTTCATTTCCGCGCTACCAAAATCCGGATCCACCTATCTAATCAAGACCTTGGCTGCGATCACGGGATATCAGAGTTTTTTCCTTGGATATCACCAGCTCAACGAACAAGACCTTTATCTGCCTAATCTAATCGACGCCTGGTCTATGAACACCATCAGCCACCAACATACGCGACCCAGCGGGCCGAATCTGGATCTCATGGCTCAATTCTCCATCCGGCCTGTGATCTTGACACGGAATATTCATGACGCGGTGGTCAGCCTGACCGATCATCTGGAAACTGAATCTGCGCATACGCCTCTACTTAATGTGCCTGGCGATTTCATGGAACGGACACGAGACGCACGCCTTGACTTGGTTATTGACCTGGCAGCGCCGTGGTATATCCGGTTTACGGCAGATTGGTCACATGCCGGACGGGAATGCCTGTGGTTGAGTTATGAGGATTTGATTAAAGACGGCGTTACTGCGGTAAACGACATCCTGAACTTCTATGGATTGGGCGCTGCCATATCGGCGATCGAGCAAGCCCTAGCCGGCGCAAGGGGGAGCGGTAGCCGTTTCAACCAAGGCATCCAAGGCCGCGGTGATCGTGAGCTTAACGACGAACAAAGAGCTCGCATCGATCGCTTAGCCCGGCACTATCCGGCTACCGATTTTTCTATCATCGGCCTTGAGACGATCACGTAAATGTGCGGCCTAACCGGATCGTTGGAGTTTGAACCGGCTACTCCGCCAGAAACCCTACACCGCCAGATCAGGGCCATGGCCGAAAGGCTGCGCCACCGGGGTCCCGATTCTGATGGTCAGTGGATTGACGCCAGTGCCGGCATTGCTTTGGGCTTCCGGCGCCTCGCTATCATCGACCTCTCTCCTGCTGGGTCGCAGCCAATGACCTCCAACGGCGGCCGCTTCGTGATTGCCTACAACGGCGAGGTTTATAACTTTCCCGAACTGCGCCGAGATCTTTTGGCAAGAGGTCACAAGTTCGATGGCCATTCCGATACGGAAGTCATTCTCGCCTCGATTGTGGAATGGGGCGTGGCCCAAGCCGTAGGTCGATTCGTCGGTATGTTCGCCATTGCCCTGTGGGACAAGGTGGATCGCAGCCTCTATCTGATCAGGGATCGTTTGGGCATTAAACCCCTCTACCATGGGCAATTCGGCCGACACTTAGTGTTCGCCTCAGAACTGCATGCCATCCGAGCCCACCCCGAGTTCGATGGTACCATCGATCGAAGCGCTCTTGCCCTTTATCTCAAGCGAAACTGCATCCCCGCACCCCAAACCATCTATAGTAAGGTTCGAAAGCTGCAACCGGGACACATTCTGAAGATTGGCGTGGATGGCGAATCAGAGTTGTCCGCCTTTTGGTCCTTGCAGGACGTGGCAAATGCAGGCCAAGAGCAACCATTTGCCGGCGACGAGGTGGAAGCCCGGGCTGAATTGGAACGGCTGCTGTTGGAAGCCGTGCGCTGCCGTATGGTGGCCGACGTGCCCCTGGGCGTATTTCTCTCTGGCGGAGTGGATTCCTCAACCGTCGTGGCTTTGATGCAGACGCAGTCAGCACGGCCTGTCAAGACCTTCTCCATCGGTTTCGCCGACGCTGGATACAATGAGGCCAAGGATGCTAAGGCCGTGGCCCGGCATTTGGGGACCGATCACCATGAATATTACCTGTCCGAGGCGGACGCCTTAGAAGTGGTGCCCAAGTTGGCCACGATCTATGACGAGCCATTCGCGGATTCGTCGCAAATTCCCACGTATCTAGTTTCCAAGATGGCCCGCCAGCATGTCACCGTGGCCTTGTCCGGTGATGGTGGCGATGAAATGTTCGCGGGTTATAACCGTCATATATGGGTCGATCGGGTTATTGGCGCCACACGGTGGATGCCGTGGTTTGTGAAAGCGTCGGGCGCGGCTTTGATGACCGCCTTGCCGCCCCATCAATGGGACCGCTTCGGTGCTCTCTTAGGACAACGCAATCCGGGCGATAAATTGTACAAACTGGCAAGCGTGTTGCACGCTCGAGATACCAGACAAATGTATGAGGGCCTGGTCACTCAATGGCCTAGGGCGGAAACGCTAGTGCTGGCCCGTCCTGGCGACCTGCCTCCCATGGCTGAACCCGAATCTGTCCCTGAATTCGGTGACGCGCCCCATTCCATGATGTACCTGGATGCGATGACCTATCTGCCTGACGATATTCTAACCAAAGTGGATCGCGCCTCTATGGCGGTCAGTCTTGAGGCTCGGGTGCCTCTACTGGATCATCGCGTCGTGGCCTTCGCATGGTCTCTACCTTTGTCCATGAAGCGGGCTGAGGGCGTGTCGAAGCGGCTTCTACGCCAAGTGCTCTACCGTCATGTCCCGCCAGAACTAATAGATCGGCCCAAAATGGGATTTGCAGTGCCTATTCACGATTGGTTGCGCGGCTCTCTACGGGATTGGGCCGAGCACCTCTTGTCTCCTGCCCGACTTGTCGATGACGGTTTCTTCGACCCCGCGCCCATCCGAAAAACTTGGGAACAACATTTAACCGGAAGACGCAACTGGCAGCATCAGGTTTGGGGCATCCTGATGTTCCAGTCCTGGTTGGAAGGACAAGCATCGTGAGCGGCCCACGGCTGCTGTTTTTGGTGAATGAAGCGTTGTTTTTTACCACCCACCGCCTGCCCGTGGCTATGGCGGCACAGGCGGCCGGCTATGACGTGCATGTCGCTGCACCCTACCAGGATGGGCCTGTGTCGGTAATCCAAGGGTGCGGTTTCGACTACTATGACCTGCCCTTGGAACGGGGCGGGCGAAATTTGCTGGGAGAGATGCGACTGATGGCCCGGTGCTTTCATCTCATCCGTCGCATCAAGCCCGATTTGGTCCATCATGTA
>CAJWZI010000159.1 GCA_913049615.1 uncultured Alphaproteobacteria bacterium
ACACGCCGGAAAGCATATAAATTATGAGGCAACGGAAGCCTGCTCTGTAGGCGCGTTTTGTCCTCCCAGACCAAATTAAAAAAATTGCCGCGATTGCTGCCAGTTCCCAATAGAAAAACAAGGTAATTAGGTCACCGGCAAAAACAGCACCTATCGCCGCTCCGATATAAACTAGAGACGTCGCCTGCTCCAACCGGTCGTTATTATGCCATGCAAATAGGATGCCTAAAAATGCCGCAATGTAGAAAATATAGCCGAACAATAAACTCAATTTATCGATGCGAGCGTGGATTTGTTCAAATCCCAAAGTGGACACGATCCCGAATGCGCCCGGGTCCAATGTGGTCAACTGCAAGATTCCTAAAATTGGAAGAGCCAACATATAAATTGAGCGCGCTTTGCCCCTAATGAATGGTACAGGGATAGCGCCAATAATTAATAGTAATCCAGGCGCAAACTCAGTGGTCATAGTAGTCCTCTTTGCGCATTAGGAACTTGCGCAACTCCCGTGCGATTAGCACGAGCGCAAAGGACCCAAAAAACCCGAAGAGACCGAAAAAACCGAACCAATTTTCAAATTCGTAAACCACGTGCTTTTCGTACAATGCGTCAGCTAGAAACAAAGCTGTACACACAAAAATTAGTGCCCAAAATATTTTATGGACGTTACGCATATCGTCGAGCCAATATTGCTTTCCGCTTTCCTGCTCCTCTGCGATTTTGTCACCATGTTTGTCGTCCATGTTTGCCACTCCTATCGCCCAACCAGCATGCCAGCTAAATGCAGTGCCAAGTCTGGGAAGAAGAACAATAATATGGTTGCGGAAGCCGTAATCACCAGAGCCATGACGATGGGCAAGGGTGCTTCGCCATGTTCGTGGTCCTGCGCGTCGGTGGCTTCTGGTTTAAGGAAGGCGGCATAAACAATAGGTAGGAAATAAGCCGCGTTCAAAAGGGTGGAACCTACGATCACGGCCAACGCGAACATTTGTTCCGCCTCTAATGCTCCCAGTAATATATACCATTTCGACAGGAAACCTCCTGCTGGTGGCAAACCAATCATGGACAGGGCACCTATGGTGAATGCCCCCATGGTCCAGGGCATGCGTTTGCCAATGCCGTCTAACTGGCTGACATTAATTTTGTGCGCGGCGGTATAGATCGCCCCTGCTGCCATGAACAACGTGATCTTGCCAAAGGCGTGAACCGCTATATGCAGGGCCGCGCCCATGGTCGAAAGCGGCGAAAGAATTAGCGCTGCGAGTATGACATAGGACAACTGGCTGACGGTAGAATAGGCCAGCCGCCGTTTCAAATTGTCTTGCCGCAATGCGACGATGGAGGCCACAATTATGGTGAAGCCGGCTAGGTACAGGGCGATATCCGCTAGGGCTAATTCGCGCAAGTAATCCAAACCAAAAATATAAACCGCAACTTTGACGATGGTGAACACACCTGCCTTGACGACTGCGACTGCATGCAGAAGGGCACTGACGGGGGTTGGCGCTACCATGGCTGCTGGCAGCCAGCGGTGAATGGGCATTAAGGCGGCCTTCCCAATCCCGTATAGATACAGCAGCAGCAGAACACTTCCGATAACGTGCGGCACCTTGCCGGTCATGATACCGCCGGTGGCAAATGACAAGGTATCGGTGAAGACCCAAGTGGCGATGATGGCCGGCAAAAATAATATGATCGAACTGCCTAGTAAAATTCCTAGATAGGTTCGGCCCGCTCGGCGCGCCTCGTCATTCTTGTGATGCGCGACCAGGGGGTATGTGGACAGGGTCAGAATTTCATAACAAATGAAAAGCGTGAACAGGTTCTCTGAGAAAGCCAGGCCCATGGTAGCCCCGATGGCAATGGCGAAACAGACATAGAACCGTGTCTGGCGCGGCTCTTTGTTGCCGCGCATGTAACCGATCGAGAAAATCGAGTTTACGATCCACAGGAAAGAGGCCACTCCCGCGAATATCATGCCCAATGGTTCGACTGCGAAAGCGATTTTCAAGCCGGGAACTGGCGCTAACAATTCCAGTTCCACCGGCAAATCGGCCAGCACAAGAGGCAGGATTGCCAGAACCACCAGAAATAGTGCGCCCGCGGTGATCAGGGTGACCGCATCGCGTTGGTTGGGTGAATTACCGACGAACCAGATAGCCAACGCCGCCAATAGCGGCAGACACAAGGTAAGGGCAATGAGAGATCCGCCAGTCACTACATATGCCCCTGCATAAGCAGCACTGCCGCATTTCCCGTTAGTTCAACGGTCAGGCGGGTATCCAAGCCAAAGTAAATATTAGCCGCCGCAAGCAGCAAAGTAGGCAGTAACATCGACAAAGGGGCTTCCCGCACGTTTTTCCTGCCGGCAGCAGGTTCCTTGAAATAAAGAGCCTCAACCAAACGCCAGACATACACAACTGCCAGCATGGAGGAGGCGACTATCAAAACGACCAGCCACCACAGGCTTTGCTCCAACGCTGCTTGCACGAGAAACCACTTAGAAATGAACCCAGCGGTCAAGGGAGCGCCCAACAAACTCAGTCCACCGGCCACGATCGCCGCAAAGGTCCAGGGCATCTGTCGTCCCAACCCTGCCATGTCCTCGATCCGCGTACTGCCGATGCGATAAAATATACAACCGAGGGCGCAAAATAATGCTGCCTTCATTAGGCCATGATTAAACATATGCAGCATGGCGGCCTGCACGCCTGCCTGCGAGGCCAGAGCTATAGCCAGGGTGATATAGCCGATTTGCGCTACCGAGGAATAGGCTAGCATCCGTTTGATGTCATGTTGAAAGATGGCACTGAACGAACCGGCGAACATGGCGATGACAGCGGGCACTAACAACACCCAATGCAACGGCAGTTCACCAAAGGCAAATTCGGCTCCGAATAAGGTAAAGGTGAAACGTAATAGAACGTACAATGACACCTTGGTCGCCGTCGCTGCCATGAACGCAGATACACCGGATGGCGCGTAGGCGTAGGCGTTTGGCAGCCACAAATGCAAAGGGAACAGTGCGGCTTTCAAGGCCAAGCCCACGGTGATAAAGGCGAAGGCCGCCAATAACGGACGGCTGTCCTGAATTTGCGGTATACGAGTCTGCAAATCTGCCAAATTCAGCGTGCCGGTGATCATATACAGCAGGCCTACGCCGATCAGGAAAAAGGTGGCTCCGATCGTGCCCATTATCAGATATTGAAAGGATGCTGTCAGTGCCTTGCGTTGGCTACCCATTGCGATGAGGGCGTAGCTAGAAAGCGACGAAATTTCCAAGAAAACGAAAACATTAAAGGCATCGCCTGTAATCGCGATCCCAAGCAATCCGGTCAGGCACAGGATAAACATACAATAAAACATATGTTCCCGCCCGGCCCGGATCTCCTTACTCACGCTGGAAGGGCAATACAACAGGACAACCGTTGCTATGCCTGAAACCAATAGCAGGATAAAGGCATTGGCTGAATCGACCGCATATTCAATGCCCCATGGCGGCGCCCAACCGCCCATATGGTAGCTTATCGGCCCATGGTGCAGGGTTTGATAAGCTAGAATTGCCGCTGCTGCCGTCGCGCAGGCCGAGGCTAGAAAGGCAATGGTCCAAGCTAGTGATGCACGCCCGGCCAGCAGGCACAAGGGCGCTGCGATCAGGGGAATGACGACCTGCAGAGCCGGCAGATGAGGCAGAACAACGTTCACGTCTCGCCGTCCATTAGGTCCAGTTCATTGTCTTCGATGGTGCCGTAACTTTCGCGAATACGAACGACTAGACTCAGTCCTAGGGCTGTTGTCGCCACGCCCACGACAATAGCGGTCAGGATCAGGACATGGGGAATAGGGTTGGAGTAAATGGTAAATCGGTCATCCAGAATTGGAGCCGTACCACCCGTAACCTTGCCCATGGAGATATATAGTAAAAAGACCGATGTCTGAAAAATGTTGAGGCCAACCAGCTTTTTGATCAGATTGCTTCGAGCCACAACGGTGTAGAACCCCACCATCATCAAGACAATAGCAATCCAGTAGTTGTAGTGATCCAAAATTGCCTGCAGCATTTATTATTTCCGCCCGGCGAACAGGAAAAATATAGTGATCATGGAGGCGGCCACGGTCGTGCCAACGCCGAATTCGATTATGAGAATGCCCAGGTGTTGCCCTGCCACTGGATCCGAGGCTAACGCGCCGTAATCGAGGAAATTGCCGCCGCCGAATAGGCCTGCGTATCCTGTCCCTGCATATATTATGATACCCGCTGCGACCAGTTTGGTCACGATAGACGGCGGCGCAACATTGCGTGCGTTCTCCACCCCAAATATCAGGCCGTACAAGATGAAGGCCGAGGCGAATATGACACCTGCTTGAAATCCGCCACCGGGCCCAAAGTCTCCATGAAACTGCACATACAAAGCGAATAGCATTATGAAGGGTATCAGCAGCTTGGAAATTATACGCAAAACGCGGTGGTGCCTCATACCGCGTCCCCGTTATCTTCATTGTTATCCGGTTCTGTCTTGATACCGGCGTCATCACCCTTGCGTCCACCCAACAGCATCATCACCGCCACGGCTGCCGTGAATATCACCGTTACTTCGCCTAGAGTGTCATAGCCGCGATAACTCGCGAGCACAGAAGTTACAACGTTAGGCAACCCCACCTCACCAAAACTTTCGTTCAGATATCGGGGTGCAACATGCAAGTTGACCGGCGCATCCGCCGCGCCGAATGCGGGCATGTCGAAGGTGGCATAGATAAGTGCAGCGCCGGTAATCAGAACCACAACCAAGGACAGCAGTGGCATGTGGGCCGGGGAGCGTTCCTTCTCACCCGTTAAGGCTATGGTCGCCATCATAAGCACAGTGGAGATCCCTGCGCCAACGGCCGCCTCGGTGAAGGCGACGTCGACCGCATCCAAGGCCACAAACATGGAGGCGGCCAGCAGGCTGTAGATGCCTGACAGCATGACGACCGCTAATAGGCTGCGTAGCCACAAAATTGTAATTGCTGTAGCGCCCATGAACGTCAAAAGGATGATATCAATCAGGGTGACGATCATGCCGCACCGTCACCATCGGTACCATTTTCAGCTTGTTTGGGTATCCTCGGAGCCTGCCAAATGCGCTGTCCCGCTGCCAAGGCAGCTCGAGCCGTGGCATGGCTCGGAGTGGGCGACGGAAACAACAAAAA
>CAJWZI010000160.1 GCA_913049615.1 uncultured Alphaproteobacteria bacterium
CGCGAGCTCAAGCGCAACAGTCTGAAGCCGCCGAACGCTTTGCTATGGCGGCGACTCTGGATACCCGACTGGCCTATGTCCTGACAGGCGACCTTCAAGTGGACGAGATGAGCCGGGCCGGCCTAACCAGTTTGTCTAATACACTGCGTTTGCGTACCGCCATCGAGCCCGAGGCGCCCATGGCCGTGAATGTAGAGGAAGACCCCTTGATCCTGTTTCCAATTCTCTACTGGGCAATGGTAGAAGATCAGCCGCCTCTCAGCGAACGGGCCATCGCCCGCGTATCGCAATATATGCGAACCGGGGGCATGATAGTCTTCGACAGCCGCGACGGCGGCAACCAGCTGCCGACCCTACGCCGCCGCCTGGACCTGGGCGACGGTGGCGAAACGGCGGGCCGCTTGCGCCGGCTACTAACCCGCCTCGACATTCCGCCCTTAACACCGGTGCCCCAGAACCACGTGCTAACCAAGGCGTTCTATCTTCTGCAAGGTTTTCCAGGACGATATGTCGGAAATCCAGTTTGGGTGGAGTGGCGGCCCATGGGGGTAAACGACGGTGTC
The DNA here is from genome assembly GCA_913049615.1 of uncultured Alphaproteobacteria bacterium. The sequence goes on from CAJWZI010000160.1 coordinate 564, forward strand.
TCCTCGCTAGTCATTGGCGGCAATGATTGGGCCGCCGCATGGGCCACGGACGAAATGCATAAGCCGCTGGTCTTGCCCACCCCGGGTGGGGCCCGGCAACGGGAGCTAGCCTACCGATTTGGCATCAACCTGGTTATGTATGCATTGACCGGGAACTATAAGTCGGACCAGGTGCATATCCCCGCCATATTAGAGCGGTTGGACCAATGACAGCGTTTTCTCGCATCAGTTTTAACCCGGTTCTGCCGTGGTGGCTGCTTGTAGTGCTGGCAGTGATGGCAATCGCCTTGCTGGGCATGGCCTATTGGCGGCGTGCGAACGGCACGAACTGGCGTCTGCTAGCCATCGCAGTGATGCTGCTGACCCTGGCCAATCTGTCGCTGATACAGGAGCAGCGCGTACCTATACCAGACGTGGCGGTGGTGGTAGTTGATCAATCGATTTCGCAACACATTGGCGATAGGTTGAGGCGAAGCGAAGATGCCCTAGAACGAATTAAGGCGGAATTACGCAGCCACCAGGACCTGGAGTTGCGCGTCATCCGGGCCGGCGCCGGCCGGCATGTCGACAGTCTGCTACCCGACGGCACCCATCTATTTGGCGCGATCCGACGCGGCTTACGCGACGTGCCGAAGGAACGAGTTGCCGGCACCATTATCATCAGCGATGGACAAATTCACGACTTGCCCGACCCCAAAAATGCCGACGACCTGGGCGGTCCGGTGCATCTTCTTTTAAGCGGAGAGAGGGAGGAACGTGACCGCCGTCTAGTCGTGGTAAAGGCGCCCCGTTATGGCATCGTCGGCGAAACTTTGAACCTAACCCTGCGAGTCGAGGACAACCAAGACGGTGGCGCCAATGGACGTAACCGGCTACGGGTTCGGAAGGACGGCGTCCCAACCATATCTCCCGCCATGCCCATTGGCGTCACCCACAGCTTCCCCTTTCGCCTAAGCCACGGCGGCGCAACGGTAATGGAACTGGAGATCGACCCCGGACCCGGCGAACTGACCTTGAAAAACAACCGAGCGGTACTGATAATCAACGGCGTGCGAGAGAGATTGCGCGTGCTGCTTGTATCGGGCGGACCACATACGGGAGAGCGGACCTGGCGGAATATTCTAAAATCGGATCCCTCTGTCGATTTGGTACATTTCACGATTTTGCGACCGCCGAACAAACAGGACGGCACACCGATCAATGAACTGTCCCTGATTGCCTTTCCTACGCGGGAGCTGTTTCAGGACAAACTAGACAATTTCGATCTGATCATCTTTGATCGTTACCGTCGGCGCGGCGTGCTGCCAGATGTTTATCTGCATAACGTAGCTGAATATGTGACCCGAGGTGGCGCCGTGCTTACCGCGGTGGGCCCGGATTTTGCCTTGCCCAACAGTCTGTCACGCACGCCTCTGGGGCGGGTTCTGCCTAGCCGGCCCACCGGCACCGTCCATGAAGTGGGCTTCCAGCCCATGCCTACGGACAAGGGCCGGCGCCATCCAATCACAGCCAGTCTGACCGGTATTGGCGACAAGGACAGCCGCCCCGAATGGGGACGGTGGTTCCGGCAGGTGGATGTAACGGCGGTGACAGGCGACATCTTGATGCATGGCGTCGACGAGAAACCGTTGCTGATTACAGCCCGTATCGGCAAAGGCCGAGTGGCGCAACTGCTGTCCGACCAAGCATGGTTATGGACCCGCGGCTTCGAAGGTGGTGGCCCCCACGCGGAGTTGCTGCGTCGCATCGCCCATTGGCTAATGCAGGAGCCCGATTTGGAGGAAGAAGACTTGCGCGCCCAAGCCAAAGGCAATCAACTCATCGTACAACGCCGCAGCCTGAGCCCCAGCACCGGGCCCGTGAAAGTCACTACACCCTCAGGCATGGAGGAGAGCGTGACCCTGAAGGATGATGGCAGGGGTTTAGAGGTCGGTGCCCTGTCGGTGGCGGAGCCCGGCTTGTACCGTCTAAACGATGGTAAGCAAAATGCCATTGCGGTGGTGGGTGACATCAACCCCCTAGAATTCGCAGACATGCGGGCTTCCCCCAAACCCATACAGCCCTTGTTGGAAACCACAGGGGGCAGTGCCTTTTGGCTGGCGGACGGCATGCCTAACATCCGTCGGATCAAGCGGTCCCAAATCAGCCAGGGGCGCCGCTGGCTGGATCTGCGTTCCAACGGCAACTACACGGTCAGCGGCGTGGAGCAAACGCCTCTACTTCCCGGCATAGCCGTATTACTCCTATTCCTTGGTCTAACCATGCTGGCTTGGCAAACGGAAGGGCAATAGGCATGGGCGGGGTTGGCTGCGACCGAGAATATCTCTTTACTTGGCCCAATGCACTGACTGGGGTCATGGGTGGGGAGCAAACCGCCTTGACAATGGCTCAGGTGGTCCGTGTCGCCGCCGAGCGGCATGGGGAGCCTCTAGATGAAGCCGCTCTGCAGACCCCAAAAGGAACGCCTGATCGCCCATTTCGATGGGCGATGCGATGCCTTCTATACTTCCGGCATTTGCCGGACCAAGACGTCTTCTATCCGTGCGATACCCGGAAGGTCCTAGGCTTGGCCCTGGAAACCATTTAGGAAGGCCGCAATCGCACCCTACATCCCAACAGCTTTGGCGTAGCTCGCCTGTAATCCTGGAGGCCCCATCATGACCAACCTGCCCAAGACCGAGAACATACTGCTGGAACAAGACGCCGGCTGGCTGACTATTTGGTTCAACCGTCCTGACAATCGGAACGCCCTGTCCAAGGAACTGACCACGGAGTTGAAAGAGGTGCTGAACGCCGTGCGCGACAAAAAGAATATCCGCGGCATCACTCTTCGGGGAAAAGGCGGTGTGTTCTGCGCCGGCGGCGATTTGAAGGGATTCAAGAACAACTATCAAGGCGGCAGCCAGACCGTGGAAGACATCGCCGCCGCCTCGCGCCAGGGCGGTCAGATGTTCGATTTGATCAACGAATTGCCCCAGGTAGTGCTGATCCTGGTGGAAGGCGCGGCTATAGCGGGCGGCCTGGGGATGGTTTGTTGCGCCGACGCAGTCGCCGTAACAAAGGATGCCAGGTTCGCTATGACGGAAACCGCCATCGGCATCCCACCTGCTCAGATTGCACCTTTCGTGGCGCAGCGGCTTGGCCTGCGGATCGCCCGGCGTTTGATGGTCACGGCCTCGCGCTTCGACGGTGAAGAGGCACACCGGTTGGGCCTGGCTGACTATGTGGTGGACGACGCCGCTGGCTTGGATCAGATCGAGGCGGACATGAAAAAGCAGGTGCGTCGCTGTGCCCCTGGCGCCAACGCCGTGACTAAGGCAATCGTACTGGCGACCCGGCACCTGAACCGCGAACAACAACTGGACTTCGCCGCCAAGGGGTTTGCTGAATGCATGTTGAGCGACGAGGGCCGAGAAGGCGTCGCTTCCTTCATTGAGAAACGCAAACCCATCTGGGCAGAGCAAACGTAACATGGGGAATTTCAAGAGCATTCTGATTACAAACCGGGAGGAACTGGCCACGAAAGCGTGCAGAAATTATCCGGGTACTGAGTCGGCCAGACCGTCCACCTGATAAACGCTACCCAGCCAGTGCGTAACGTGGTCCATGATTTTAAACAAATTTTCATTAATGCCTATGAACGCCTCGCCAAGGCCGTCGTCGCATAGCATGAAAGGATAAAAATATGTTGCAACAGGCTCTTGATTTTCAATTTGAAAGCGATGCGCTATACGAATTACTTAAGCCGTTGAAGGATGAGGATTTCAAACGGAAGACGTTGTTTAAGGAATGGACCATCAATACGGTCCTACAGCATCTACATTTCTTCAACTATGCCGCCCACATCTCCCTTGATGATGAAGAGGCCATTTTGGCTCTTTTAGCAGAACTGAGCGCCAGCGGGGAAAAGGGCGTGGATATGGTCGCCCATACTGACCAGAAGCTGAACGGCGTCAATGGACAAGCGTTGCTGAATTTGTGGCATGAATACTACACTAATATGGTAGTTGATTATGACGGTATCGACCCCAAAAAACGACTGAAATGGGCCGGGCCGGACATGAGCGTATTGTCCTCAATCACCGCGCGTCTGATGGAAACCTGGTCCCATGCCCAAGCGGTTTATGACCTTATGGGTGTTGTGCGCCAGGACAAGGACCACATCAAGAACGTTGTAGTGATCGGCAATAATACCTTTGGCTGGACGTTCATAAATAGAGGTGAGGAAGTTCCGCAGGACAAACCGTTCCTTAGACTTACAGCCCCATCGGGGGAGGTGTGGTATTTCAACGAGCCGTCAAATAGTAACTATGTAGAAGGCTTGGCGACTGAATTCGGCCAAGTAGTTACCCAGTGCCGCAACATCGGCGATACGCAGTTGAAGGTGGTGGGCGACACCGCAAAGAAATGGATGGCGGTGGCGCAATGTTTTGCCGGTCCGCCCCGCACCCCGCCACCCGTGGGCGCAAGGCACATCCAGTATTGAGGAAGACACGTTATGATCACCAAGAAAATCAGCCATTTTGGTGTACTGGTGCATGACGCAGAAGCGGCAACGAAATTATGGACAGAATTCTTAGCCCTGCAAAAATTTGACGATCGGCGCATTGATGTGGAGGGTAA
>CAJWZI010000161.1 GCA_913049615.1 uncultured Alphaproteobacteria bacterium
ACTAATCGGTGTATGACTAAACTATCGCGACGAAACGGTGGTTCTCCGCCGTAAGTCAGTTGACGTGTTGCGTGGATTTGTTGCTACGCGAATGGAAAAAGCAATGGTAAGTAGAGAAATGTCGGCAACCCGTACCGATCTGCATCGGGCCAGCCACGCCGCCGGCGAAATTTACGCTTCGAAAGAAATTTATTGCCGCGAGGTCGAAGTTTTCTTTATGCGCGACTGGCTCTATGTCGGGCGGGTCGAAGAACTCGCGAATCCCGGAGATTACATGACGATGAGGATTGCCGATGAGCCGGTAGTCATCGCTCGGGATAAGAACGGTGAACTCGGCGCATTCTATAATATGTGTGCCCATCGCGGTGTCGAAGTGGCGTGCGGTTCCGGAAATACGAACTCCTTCAAATGCCCATACCACGGCTGGGTTTATGACCTCGACGGTCAGCTTACCGGTGCCGCCTATATGAAAGAAAGCGCCGGCTTTGACTTAAAAAACTATCGCCTGAAACTGCTACGCCTTGATGTCTGGCGCGGCAACATCTTCATCAATTTTGACCAGGAAGCTGAACCACTGCTCGACGCGGTCGCGGAATTCGAGAAAGATTTCGCGTTTCTGGGATGGGAGAAATGCAGGCTGGGCAACCGGATCGTGCTCGACCTCGAATGTAATTGGAAGTTTGTGAATGAAAACCTCATGGATTTTTACCATGTCGGCGTTCTGCACGCGAAAAGCTTCGGCGCGAAATTTTCCTGGACCGACGACAACGTTACCCTGAAGCCGGATGGCGGCATGTCAATTTTTTACGATGCGGGACCGCCTACCCCAGGCGCAGAACCCCTATTGGGCAAAATGCCATGGCTGGAAGACCGGCCGCATAGCTTTGCTTGTACCGGCTACCAGGCGCCTAACCTGACATTTTTCGGACGCATCGACTGCATTCGGCCCATGGTTGCCTGGCCAATCGGCGAGGCTCGCACGCAAGTCATAATCTACCATCTGTTTCCGGAGGAATTTTTTGACCGACCGGATTTTGAGGACATACTCCAGATCTATCACGACTATCAAATACTGGTTTTGGAAGAAGATCGCGTGATGATCGAGTCAATGCAGCGGGCCATGAGTTCGTCGGCGTATGAACCGGGGCGAATGAGTACGCTGGAAAAACCGATGCACAACTTTCTCAATGGTTACCTTGATCGCCTACATGGCGGTACACCCCGGGGGTCTTCTAAATGACCGTGGGTCTCGCGGCGGCAGCGGACGTACTAGTCCGGGATTACATGTCGGTCAGACCAGGAGAGAACGTACTTATTACGGCCGATACTGCGGGTAACAGCTCCGTTTGGCAAACAATCCTGACGGCGGCCCAACAGGCTGATGGCCAGGTTGCGCTGATGCTGTTGCCGCAGTTGCCTTTTCAAGGGCGATTGGCCGATCCCTATTTGACGCCAACCCTGTCCGGCGCGGTATTAGCGTCGGATGTCTGGATCGACCTGACCTTTCCTTACCTCGCGGGATCGAAACTCTACGACGACGCGATGAAGACGGATAAAGTACGATATTTGCTTGGCGGCGACATGACGGCCGAAGGTCTAACGCGATTATTCGGCAGGGTTGATCTGGACCAGTATTATGCAGTCCATAAGGCCTTCGACAAAATGATCAATGAGGCTATTGGGAAGCCCATACGAATTACCGATTGTGCCGGCACTGATGTCGAATTCAAGCTTGGCAAACGTGGCTTTGAGAAGCCCCGGCGAGCCGATAAGCCCGGAAGCTACCTAGTCCCCGGGTCCTGTACTATGTTTCCAGAGGTAGAGAGCGTTCAAGGCCAAATCCGCGTTGGCTCAGTATTCCATGAATACTACACAACCTTGGCGGAACCGATGCTTTTGGAAATTGATGGTAAAATCAAAGCACTACACGGTGGTGGTAACGAACGCTTCGTCGCCGACCGGGCGCTGCGCCGCGCCGCCGGTGGTGAATACGGTTACATCATACATTTCACCCACGGCATCCATCCTGCTGCACGCGTGACTGGCGAGTCGTTCATTGAAGATATGCGCGCTAAGGGGAATGATGCCATCGGCATGGGGCTGCCATGGTGGGAACCGGGCGGCGGAGAGAACCACCCTGATGCAATTCTCTATATGCAAAATATCGAATTGGATGGCCAGCGAATTGTCGAAGATGGGGCCATCGTTGGCCCTTCGGCACTCGCCAAGGCCGCGGGTAAACTCGAGCCGCTTTTCGGTTAAGGTGAGAGCATGAAGCCTGCCTCCTTCGACTTCCGAGCACCTGCTGAGCTGGCCGGCGTGCTTGACCAGTTGGCGGCGTACGGTGATGACGCGCGCATATTGGCAGGCGGACAAAGTTTGGTGCCCCTTATGAATCTGCGAATGGTGCAGCCAGCCGTGCTGATCAGCATCAACAGATGCGACGATTTGGACACCATTGCCCGAAAGGACGAACGTTTATTTTGCGGTGCCCGTGTGCGTCAGGCGGCTGCTGAGGAGAATGAATTGGTTCGGCAAGACTGTCCCTTGCTCGCAGCGGCTCTGCCTTATGTTGGTGGTCAGGCTAACCGGAACCGCGGGACGGTCTGTGGGTCTATCGCCCATGCGGACCCGTTGGCCGAGCTACCTGCGGTAGCGCTCGCCCTGGATGCCGAAATGCATGTCGCCAGCAAATCTGGCACACACTGTATCGCGGCCGAGGATTTTTTCTTGGGCGAACTCGACACTGCGCTAAAGCCCGGCGAGTTCCTACAGGCCGTTGCCTTCAAGCGCCAACTGTCTACTGAACGCAGTACCTTTCTAGAGTTGGGCAACCGCCGTCATGGCTTTGCTGTAGCAGGTCTGGCGTTACGCCTGGAGATTGAGGACGGCAGCTGCACCATGGCACGCATCGCCACCATGGGCGGCGGGGCAGTTGCTCAGCGCATCTCGTCTGCAGAAGCTGTTCTTGAGGGAGCCGCAATCGATGAGACAGTAATTGTAGCTGCCGTTGCCGCGCTACGCGCAGCATTAGATCCACCGCACGATGTACATGCGGATGCGGACTACCGTCGTCATGCCCTGGGCGTCATGTTGGACCGCGCCCTACGATCGAAAGAAACATTATGGTGAATAAAGCAGAAGTAACCTTGACCGTGAATGGCCGCAAGCGGAGCGCTACGGTCGAACCACGGATGCTTCTGGTCGACTTTCTGCGGCACGAGTTAGGCATGACAGGCACGCATATTGGCTGCGAGCACGGGGTCTGCGGCGCCTGCACGATCTTGCTTGACGGCAGAACGGCCAGAAGCTGTCTACATTTTGCGGTTGCCGTCGACGGTTCGGAAGTCGACACGGTAGAGGGCGTCGCCTCCCAGGATCTGCTACACCCGATCCAGGAAGCCTTTCATCAACACCATGCGCTGCAGTGCGGCTACTGCACGCCCGGCTTCTTGATGACTACGATCGAGCTTTTGAAGCAAAATCCCAATCCAGATGAGGCCGCTATCCGACGGGCGTTGACTAACAATATTTGCCGTTGCACCGGATATACCAACATCATCAAAGCCGTCGCTGCAGCTGCTGCGGCGCTACAGGCACAAGATTGAGGTCGCGGTAATGTTGGAAAATATGCGGTTCATAGGCCAGGACATACTACGCCGTGAGGACGATTATCTACTGCGCGGCCAGGGCCGTTTTGTAGACGATTTACCCCTCCCAGCCGACACGCTGCATTTAGGATTTATCCTGAGCCCCCATGCCCATGCTCGCATCGTCGCCATAAATACTACTCAGGCTGCTGCCCTCGACGGCGTTGTTGCAGTGATGACAGGCGAAGACATGGCCGAATTTGTTCAACCTGTTTCGGCCGAAATCGAGATAGCTGGTTATAACCGCCATGATCGAAACGTCATTGCTAGGGATATCGTGCGGTTTGTCGGTGAGGCCGTGGCCGTGGTCGTGTGCGAGAGCGCCTATATTGCCCAAGATGCAGTGGAGCTGGTCGAAGTGGATTACGAAATTCTACCGGCAACTGTACGCCTCGAATCTGCTACTGATCCGGGTATGCCCCTGGTCCATGCCGAAGTCGCGAACAACCTGATCTTCGAAGGACGGTTCGCAACAGACGGAATTGAAGCTGCTTTTCGAGATGCAAAACATGTCTTGAAGGAACGCTTCCGGTCCGGCCGGGTCGGTGGTGTGCCGCTTGAAACTCGTGGCTGTGCTGCTATTCCTGAACATGGCGACTCGCTACTGTTCTATTCTTCGACGCAAATTCCGCACCTGTTGCGAACTGCGTTGGCCGAGTATACCGGGGTCGAGGAATCGAAGCTCCGCGTCGTCGTTCCCGAGGTCGGTGGTGGCTTCGGCACTAAGGCGCAGATCTATCCTGAAGAGTTCATTACCGTTGCTCTGGCAAGGCATTTTCGCCAACCCGTTAAATGGATCCAAGACCGGCGCGAGGAGCTGCTCACCGACATCCATTCACGTGACCATATATATAACGTCGAAGTCGCCTTCGACGATAATGGCATCGTGAGAGGCTTGCGGGCGGAAATCTGGACCAACGGCGGCGCTTATTCGAGCATGCCATTCGGCTGCACACTAGAAACTACCGGCGGGGCCCGGATGATTGTGGGTCCTTATAAAATCACCGAATACACCTATGTCGCTCGGGCGGTCGCGACCCATACGACACCCGTGGGCGCCTATCGCGGCGTGGCGCAACCCAGTTGCTTTATGGCTATCGAGGGCATGATGGACCGGATCGCACGGGCGTTGAAACTGGATCCGGCGGAAATCCGGTTGCGCAACATGGTGGCGACCGATGAGCTACCCTGGACCAATGTGGTCGGCGTGCGCTACGACACGGGTAGCTTCGTCGAGTCATTGAAACGCGCGATGGAGATGATTGATTACAACGGGTTTCGGTCCCGACAACGGTCCAACCGCCTTGTCCAGGGAAAGTACCATGGCATCGGCATTTGCAGTTTCACTGAAGTCAGCGGGACCGGCGCTCCTGGTTGGCGTGCCCGTGGTTTGGTGAGGCTGCCGGGCTTTGATAGTGGAATAGTCAAGGTCGAACCAACTGGCAAGATTACAGCCTTTGTCAGCCATGCCCATGCTGGTCAGGGACACTATACCACCTTTGCCCAGGTTGTTGCAGACGCTCTGGGTGC
>CAJWZI010000162.1 GCA_913049615.1 uncultured Alphaproteobacteria bacterium
GCGGGCATAAAGGGCGGTGACGGTCTGCCTGTATTCGGCGACTTGGGATTGACAGTCCTTGACAAGATGCCTCGTTTTCGCCGAACGGAAATCGAAACCTTAGGAGACGATGTACTGGAAAGCTACGTACATCAGGCGTAATAAAAGGTATGTTTACAGGAATAGTTACAGATATCGGTCGAATTAATGAAGCCGAGGTTGCAGGCGATACAAAATTTGTAATCGCCACGGCCTACAATACCGAATCCATCGCAATTGGCGCCTCAATTTGTTGCTCCGGCGTCTGTCTGACGGTGGTCGATAAAGCAGATGGCTGGTTTTCAGTTACTGCGTCGGCTGAGACACTGGCCTGTAGCAATCTTTGCGATTGGGGCGTGGAGACCCCAGTCAATCTGGAGCGAGCGCTGAAGGTTGGAGATGAACTGGGTGGGCATATCGTCTCGGGCCACGTTGATGGAGTAGTTGAAATTGCATCAATCGAAATCGAAGGTGACAGCTTGCGGTTCTGTTTCACCTTGAGCGACGATCTGGCGCCTTATATCGCTCCCAAGGGTTCGGTTTGCTTAAATGGTGTATCCTTGACGGTGAACGAGGTAGATGACGCTGAATTCGGCGTCAATATAATTCCCCATACCCGGGAAATGACTACGTTTGGACGGGCTAGGGCCGGAGACCGGGTCAACCTGGAAATTGACGTGTTGGCTCGGTATGTAGCTCGGTTGGCACAAAAGGAGATATTGTGACGGACGTTATGGTTAAAGACGAAGTTTACCTGTCGACTATCGAAGAAATTATTGAGGATGCCCGCCAGGGCAAGATGTTCATTCTGGTTGATGACCAGAACCGTGAGAACGAAGGCGACTTGGTCATCCCGGCTTCCATGGCCACGGCTGAGAATATCAACTTCATGGCTAGGTATGGCCGTGGCTTGATTTGTCTGTCACTTGATAGCGAGCGGGTAGAAAAATTGGGCCTGCCCCTAATGGCGCAGCGCAATGAATCACGCCACGGTACCGCCTTTACCGTTTCCATCGAGGCGCGACAGGGTATTTCCACAGGTATTTCTGCCGCTGATCGGGCCCGCACGGTGGCGGTGGCCATCGATCCCGATAGTGATGCCACGGATCTGGCTACGCCAGGACATATCTTCCCCCTGCTTGCCCGTGACGGAGGCGTGCTGGTTCGTGCGGGGCATACGGAGGCAGCCGTCGACGTGGCTCGTCTATCCGGTCTGCCGCCTGCCGGCGTAATTTGTGAGATTATGAATGATGACGGCACCATGGCGCGGATACCGGATCTGATCAAATTTGCTCAATTCCATGGTCTGAAAATTGGGACCATTGCTGACCTAATTGAATACCGCCGACGCACGGAAACCTACGTGGAGCGCCAGGCAGAGGCGGAGTTGGACAGCATATATGGAGGCGCATTCCGCTCTATCGTCTATGTCAACAAAATTGCCTACTCTGAACATATTGCCTTAGTAAAGGGGGATGTGACGAAGCCGGGTCCGGTACCTGTACGAATGCACGCCTTGGACGTCTTAAGCGATGCTCTTGGTGACAAGGCAGGTAAGGCGGGATTGTTGCAATCTGCGATGAAGCTAATCGCAGAGGTGGATCGCGGCGTTGTAGTCCTGATCCGTGAGGCATTGCCAACGGCTGTCTCCGACAAAATTCGCCGTAAGGCGGGCGAGGACATCCCCCATCGCGTGGAACTGCGGGACTATGGCATCGGAGCTCAGATCCTTTTTGATCTGGGACTGCGCGAAATAGAATTGTTGACTAATTCCAATTATGACATCGTCGGTATCGAAGGCTACGGCCTGACGATCGCTGCCAGTCGTCGTATTCCAATCAAAGATAACTAAGCGACCATGAGTGATGCTCCCCATGTATTAATCGTTGAGGCCCGATTTTACGAGGACGTTGCTGATGAACTGGCTAAGGGTGCTATCGCAGCACTGGCGGCGGCTGGCGCCACCTATGAGCGGTTGGAAGTGCCCGGCGCCTTTGAATTGCCAGCTGCGATCCGGATGAATATCAAGGCCATGGAATTAGGTAATGGATGCCGCTATTACGACGGCTATATCGCACTCGGTTGTGTTATCCGAGGCGAAACTTCGCACTATGACCACGTATGCGGTGAATGCGCGCGCGGTTTGATGGATCTGTCGTTGGAGTTTTCTCTTGCCATTGGGTTTGGCGTTCTGACGGTAGAAAATCAGGAACAGGCCTGGGCGCGGGCCTCGGTTGACCAACTGGACAAAGGGAGAGCGGTTGCCAATGCGGCCCTACGCATGATCGAGGTTAAGCGGGAATTTGGATGTATCCCCTGATGAACCGAAACAGTGGCAGCGCAACATCTACAGTCGGGCCAAGGCGGCGAGCATCCCGGTTGGCGGCAGTGCAAGCTCTTTATCAAATAGCGCTTTGTGGTGAAGAGCCGAATGACGCGATGGTCGAGGATGCCATAATAGAATTTCTGACCTACCGCCTCGGTGCAGTACTGCCGGAAGATGCCTACGCCGAGGTGGACAACGAGATGTTTTCGGACTTGGTGCGGGGCACATTCCGTCAAAGCGTGCGCCTAATCGAAATTCTCGACAGAGTGTTGCCGGATCGTTGGAAATTTGCGAAGTTGGATAAAATTCTGGCTAAGATACTCGGATGCGCGGCTTATGAGATGCAATTCCGGGTCGACGTGCCCGTTGCAGTGATCATCAATGAATATGTAGAGATAACAAAAGCCTTCTACGAGGGTGACGAAGGCGGCTTTATTAATGGCGTACTGCAGGAAGTTGCAGAGAACCTCCGCGGCGATGAAGTGCTGGAACACAGAAATGAGCGCGTCAGATCTAAATAGATCGGTTGGTCCTAAGAATACTTTCGGTCAGAAGTCAGGTGAATTCGAATTAATTTCTCGGTACTTCGCGCCGCTAGCGGGTCCTGGCGGACTGGGCTTGACGGACGATGCCGCCTTGTTGACGCCTCGGGCCGGTTGCCAAATAGTGTTGACCACCGACGCTATTGTATCGGGTGTCCATTTCTTGCCGGAAGACCCAGGTGATGATTTGGCCTGGAAGCTTCTTGGGGTCAATCTTTCAGATCTGGCGGCAATGGGGGCAGAACCTGTTGGATACTTGATCACCACCGCCTGGCCCAGGGATTTGCCCGAAAGCTGGATAGCTTTATTTGCCAAGGGTTTAGGGATGGCGCAGGAAAGTTTCGGTATTAGTCTTTTGGGTGGTGATACGGTATCGACCGCAGGTCCTCTTACCCTTTCCCTGACCGGTTTGGGTGAAGTGCCGCAGAATGAAGCCTTACGACGTAACGGCGCTCAGGTTAGTGATTTAATTTATGTCTCGGGCCGGATTGGAGATGCCGGTGTGGGTCTGCGTGTCCTTCGGGATCACAAGTTGGTTGATAGTGATGACGAACGACGTTTCGTAGTAGAGCGTTACCGGCGCCCACGGCCGCGGTTGGCATTAGGCGCGGCGTTGCGCGGCGTAGCCAGCGCTTGCATCGATGTCTCTGATGGCCTTGTCGCTGATTTGGAGCATTTGGCGGAGCAATCTTTCGTCAAAATGAAGGTGCATTTGGACTTGGTCCCGGTGACACCTTTGGCCAAAATGTTGGGTGGACCGACGGGAGCAATCGTAGCAGGTGATGATTATGAGTTGCTCTTCACGGCACCGCCCGATAGGCAGGACAAGATTTTTGGATTGGCTCAGGATTTGAGTGTTCCCGTAAACACTATCGGTCACGTCGAAGATGGCTCCGGCATTGAGATTGTGGACTCGACCGGGAAGGCCGTTTCACTAATCTCTCCTGGGTACAGGCATTTCTGATTAACTTATCTTTATTCAAAATTCGGATGTGGTGGATGACGCTGGTATTGAAGAATCCTGGATCCTGAAGGTCCTCCGTGTGGGCGGTTGAATTTGGTCTGCCAATCTTGTCCTGCCGTCAACAAATCTCTAGGTTGCCAGTGTGTTTATGCACCCCCAATATCGCAATGTTGCGTTGCTGTCGTCCTGCCAGGCGATCTTTATGTGCGGCCAGACGGCGTTGTTTTTCGTCGGCAGCCTCATCGGCTACGAGCTGGCTCATGATAAGGCGCTGGCTACTCTCCCTGTCACCGCCGTGATCTTGGGCACGGCGGTGATGACCATTCCTGCGTCGTTGATTATGCACCGGATTGGTCGGCGGGCGGGTTTCATGGGCGCAGCAATGTTTGGTTTGTTCGGATTGTTGATCTGTGCTTACGCCTTGTATATTTCCCAATTTTGGTTGGTGTGTGCCGGCGCACTGATTATTGGGCTCTATAATGCTTTCTGCCTGTATTACCGGTTCGCCGCGGCGGACGCAGCGACGTCGACGTTTCGGCCTAAGGCGATTTCACTGGTTATGGCGGGCGGCGTGGTCGCCGGGGTGATCGGCCCGTCTCTAGCGACTGAGAGTCGGAATTGGATTCCCGAGTTTGAATTTCTTGCCAGCTATCTACTTCTTGCTGTTTTGCCAATCTCAGTATTCATCCTAGTTTCCTTTGTACGTATTCCGCGGCCGACGGCAGCGGAGCTGAAACATCAGGGACGGCCGGTGTGGCAAATCATGTTAGAGCCAAAGTTTATCGCCGCTGCCGGATCGTCCATGGTTGGGTACGGCATAATGGCCCTGCTGATGACGGCAACGCCTCTGGCCATGATTGCCTGTAACCATGCGGTGGACGATGCGGGTTTTGTCATTCAATGGCATGTGGTCGGCATGTTTGCGCCCTCTTTCATAACCGGGCATTTGATCAGTAAGTTTGGCTTGATCCGGATCATGTTAACCGGCGCTATTCTGCTTATGGGCTCGGTTGCAGTCGCATTGCTTGGTATTGCAGTATGGCACTTTATCGTTTCCATGTTCTTAGTAGGGGTCGGATGGAATTTTCTTTTCGTCGGCGGTTCCACCCTTTTGACAGAGGTGCACACGTATTCTGAACGGGCCAAAACTCAGGCGGCCCACGATTTCCTGGTCTTTGCCGTGACGGCCATAGGTTCGTTTTCCTCGGGTCAGCTATTGCAGCGGTACGGGTGGGAGCAGGTGAATTTGATGGCGTTGCCCTTCATCGTAGCCGTCACTGTACTTGTCATTTGGTACGCTTTCGTCCGC
>CAJWZI010000163.1 GCA_913049615.1 uncultured Alphaproteobacteria bacterium
GGATCAAGTCAAAGCCGTTCGGGTGACAAGTCAATACTGTGGTTTTTGGTTTAGGCAACAACCCTATGGAGGATAAATCGCTGACCGATACCACTCCCTTGGATGTCGTCTGGGTCATCAACTTAGGCGGCGTGCGAGTTGACCGTGTCAAACTAAATCACCCGGAACAATTAGCAATTAAGGGCACGAAATCTAATACGGAATATTTAGTCCCGCGATGCTAGCCGGTCGCGTCCCGCTGTTAAACCACCATCAATAACCAATTCCGAGCCGTTGACGTAAGCGGCCAAGTCGGACGCCAGATAAAGAACACCGTCGGCTATTTCTTGTGGACGTCCGGCTCGATGAGCAACAGTATCACTGGCCAATACATCCGGATTTATGGCATTGCCTCCAGGGACCAGACCCTGGGCAGAAATTTTTGTCCAGATAGGCGTGTCGATGATGCCCGGATGCACCGAATTTACCCGCACATTTAAGCCTGCATTAGCACATTCTAAGGCAGCCGATTTAGCGAACAGACGGACGCCGCCTTTGGAGGCGCCATATCC
Source organism: uncultured Alphaproteobacteria bacterium (assembly GCA_913049615.1). Next base: position 552 of record CAJWZI010000163.1, read on the forward strand.
CGCCAACCCGGGCGAACCCCGCAAGCCAGCCACCGAAGACATAATGATAATGGAGCCGCCGCCCGATTCATGGATCAGGGGGATGCTGTGCTTGGTGCCCAGAAACACGCCATCTAGGTTGATGGCATTTTGCCGGCGCCAATCCTCCAGCGACATTTCCAGCAGTGGGCCGCCAATACCAATTCCTGCATTGTTAACCAGGATATTCAGACCGCCGTAACGATCCTTTACTGTTTCCAACACGGCCATCCAGGCATCTTCGTCCGTCACGTCGTGCGCCAACGCGAACGCTGTCCCGCCTGCACCTTCGATGTTACTAACCGTGGTCTCCATGCCTTCGCTATCAATATCAGTAACTACAACCTCCGCGCCTTCATCCGCCAAGGTTTTGGCACAAGCCCGGCCAATCCCCGACGCCGCGCCGGTCACCATCGCGACTTTTCCACTGACCAAACCCATGCCTCAACCTCCCCGCAATAGACATCCCGACGCCGCGACAGTACTATTACAACCTTAATATCCAAATGTACCACATTGGTCAAAGTCACGAAGGAAGGTCTTATGCGTGTCAAAGTCGACCCCGACAAATGTGAAGGCCACAATCGTTGTTGCGCGCTGGCGCCTGAATTATTTGATGTTGACGATTACGGAACGGCCACCGCCCTGAACGATGGGATAGTGCCCCCAGGCTTAGAGGAAAAAGCCAAGCTGGCTGTGCAGAACTGCCCCGAATACGCCATTGAGTTCGTGAACGAGTAGACTCCGGAAAAGGGGAACTGGAACATGGGAACGAACCCACCAGTAAACGACTGGTCCTCGGACTACGATATTTTTGACGAGGACTATGTGAGGGATCCCGGCCCTGTCTGGGAAGAGTTGCGAACAAAATGCCCAATTGCCCATACCGAACGTTGGGGTGGCAGCTGGATGCCTACAAAATACGCGGATTTGCAAGCCTTTGCCCGCATGGTGCCGGCGCTGTCCTCCAAGAACGTACTGGTAGTCAGCCAAAAGCGAGAGGAAATCGAGTTTGACCCGGTCCTGGCAGAGTATGGCGCTGCAGTGCCGCCCATTACCTCTGATCCACCCGAACATGTGCCAATGCGGCGTTTGCTGCTGCCCCTGTTCACCCCCAAGGCGACGGAAGCCCATCGCCCCTTCACTGAGGCCTTGTGCCACAAGCTGATCGACCGCTTCATCGACAACGGCGCCTGCGATGCCGCACTGGATTATGCGGTGCACATTCCAGCTAAGACAATCGCCCACGTGATAGGCGTGGACGTGGAACGTACGGATGAATTCGTTGGCTGGATCCGCGGTGTACTGGAAGAGGGCAATACGGATCTTGAGAAACGGAACAAGTATAATCGAATTCTGCGTCAGTTCTTCGGCGAGTTGGTAGATGCGCGCAAGGCGGAACCCCAGAATGACTTAATTTCCCATTTATTGGCACAGGAAATCAACGGCCAGCCCGTAGCCCGCAAGGCAGTGATCGGCATGTGCAACTTGTTGCTGGTTGCCGGCATCGACACGACATGGAGTTCCATCGGATCGGCCCTGCTGCATTTTGCAATCCACCCAGATCACCGGCGGCGCCTAAACAGCGAACCGGACCTTTTCCCATTGGCTATTGAGGAAATGCTGCGGGTTTATGCACCCGTAACCATGGCACGCCAGGTTACCGAGGAAGTCCATACCGGTGGTGTGACTTTCAAGCCAGGAGACAAAGTTTTAATGAACTTCCCAGCCGCCAATCTGGATCCGGAGGCTTTCGAGGATGCGGACAAAGTGATCTTGGATCGGGAAAAGAACCGCCATATTGCCTTCGGCATTGGGCCACACCGGTGCGCTGGTTCCAACCTAGCGCGAATGGAAATGGACGTGGCTCTGCGTGTTTGGTTTGAACGCATCCCGGAGTTTGAATTGATGGATCCGGATGCTGTGACCTGGGCCGGCGGCCAAGTACGCGGGCCACGCCATTTGCCTTTCAGGTTTCCAAGCCCCGCTTGACCGCCATGCGGCAAGCCGACGGCAAACCAACAGAAATTTGGTCTATGTTTGAGACGTAAGCCGGCATGGCGCCACCCACCCAAAGGACCATGCCGACGGTGACTACAACGCGATTTGCCTAATCGCCACCCCAGCCCTAGCAACAAGCATAAACTTGCTGGTGACGTTCCGCCAAGATTAGAACGCCTCGTCGAGGGGCATCATCAGGACGTCAGCACCGGCCGTGGCGCGGACCTTCAGCGAGGCGGTATCCGGCATCACGCGGCCCATGTAGTAACGAGCCGTATTCAGCTTCATTTTGTAAAACGCCTCGTCATCACTACCGTCCACCAGCCTGTCCCGGGCGACGCGAGCCATCCGCGCCCACATGAAACCGATGGCCACAGTGCCCATTAGGCGCAGAAAATCTACGGATGCAGCGCCGGCTTCCTCATGCTTCTGGATGGTATTTTGGGCTAGCCACATGGTAGTCGCCATTAAATCATCCAGCCCCGATTGCAGTGGCTTGATAAATTCCGCCATCTCATCATCCGATTGCCCGGAAATGAAAGCACCGATAACCGCGAACAAGGCGCGGGCCGGACGGCCGTTATCCACGCCCATACGCCGGCCTACCAGATCCAGGGCCTGGACGCCATTAGCTCCCTCGTACAATTGCGAGATACGGGCATCGCGCACGAATTGCTCCATGCCGTGCTCGTGGATGTAGCCGTGGCCGCCGAAACACTGCATGGCCATGTTGGCGCATTCGAAACCCACGTCGGTGAAATGCGCCTTAACCACGGGTGTCAGCAGGTTGAATAGATCGCCGACCTGTTGCTTGCGCTCTTCGTCCCCGTCGAAGCGACCCACAGTGGCCTCATGGCACAACCACATTAACAGAGCCCGGGCGCCTTCATTGAAAGCCCGCATATGCAATAGCATACGCCGTACATCGGGGTGGACAACGATGGGATCGGCAGGTTGGTCGGGGTATTTGGCGCCGCCCAGGGCCCGGCCTGCAGTCCGTTCGCGGGTATAGTTGGCTGCGTTCTGATAAGCGACTTCAGATAAGGCGATGCCCTGGTATCCAACACCAATACGGGCGCCGTTCATCATTTGGAACATACCCGCCATGCCGGCACCAGAACTGCGCTTTTTCTTCTTGCTATCCTCGCCCACCTCCTGCGGCTTCGGTTTTGGCCCTAGGCGATGACCGATGGCGCCCTCATAATGCAACACAGCAGTGGCAGAACCCTTAATTCCCATCTTGTGCTCAATGCCGCCACAGATCACGTTATTGCCCTGCCCCAGAGTACCGTCGCCATTGACCTGGATTTTAGGCACCAGGAACAGCGATACAGCCGCGAGGCCCTCGCCTTCCCCTTCAACCTTTGCCAACACCAAATGGACGATATTATCCGTCATGTCATGATCGCCACCAGTGATAAAGATTTTAGTGCCGGTGATGGCATAGGTGCCGTCGTCCTGCTTCACCGCCTTGGTGCGCATCAGTTTTAGATCCGTACCGCAATGGGGTTCAGTGAGGTTCATGGTGCCAGTCCATTCTCCTGACATCATCTTAGGCACATAGATCTGTTTCAGATGATCCGGTGCGATCGACTGGATGACGCTCGCCGCACCGCCCGACAAACCCACATATGTTGATAATGACAGGTTAGACGACATGGTCATTTCACTGATTGCCATCCCCAAGACGTCCGGCAGGCCCTGCCCACCCCAGTCCGGAGATGAGGAAATGGCGTTCCAGCCCCCTTCATAGAATGCTTCGAACGCCTCCTTGAAACCCGTTGGGGTGCGCACTACGCCATTTTCGAAACGGCAGCCTTCCTCATCGCCGACTTGATTCAAAGGCTGCCAGATCTCCTCTGTGATCTTAGCCCCACCCTCCAAAATCGCGTCTACAAGATCTTCGCTGACGTCACCATAGCCGGGAATTCCCTTACAATCGGTAATCGCCAACAACTCGTTCAAGATGAAACGCAGCTCTTTGATCGGAGCATTGTAGGTAGGCATGGGATTAGCTCCCTTTCGAAAATCCAAGAATAGCAGGCGATTGCGTCTGCAAATTTCCGAAAGTCGACATCTGGCGACAGACCCGCACCGGTAGCCAGGCCAATAGATGGCCCCAATGGGCATTGATGAGGACTTCGAATTCGTGTTTGTACAGTATATGGTCCCGTAAGGCTTGTCCTTCCGCTTTGGTACCCAGAAAACCCAACAAGGGTTCCAGGGCGATGGGCCCACCATTGACAGTAGTGCGCCTATTGAACCGCTAAATCATTTACAAAATTGAGCCGCCGTCTCATGGTCCGATAATGATTATGAGCCATCACTTCCTCGCCACATATCCGATTAAAGAATTCTGAAGCAGAGTCCAAGCACAGAGCCGGCAGAAAATACTAGATCTCAGCCTTACCAGACTCCACCCCGATGCCAACCCCTAGCCGCCTGGATAGATCTGCCCGAGGTCAGACCCTGGAGAGGACTGCCCATATTCACGAACCTTTAGGTAACCGTCAGACTAGCTCGCCCCAAACCATCGACTTCCGTCACAATGTGATCACCGGGCTGCAACCATTTTGTGGTGACGATTG
>CAJWZI010000164.1 GCA_913049615.1 uncultured Alphaproteobacteria bacterium
CATGGCATTTTGGCTAGCCTCCCCTCTGATGGACCCGCAGATGTTCTTGCTGACCGTGGCGACCCTGGGGCTGCCTTTCGCCATTGGAAAGACAGCAGCGGCTTTTGGCATTGGCTTGTTAGGCGGATTTTCCACTGCGGCGCTGCAGGGCGCCGGCGGATTTTTGTCGCCCCTGAAGGAAGGCATTGATAACGGCGGCTGCGGAGGTGATCCCGTCCGCAGCAATGGCGCCGTACTGTGGAGGTTCTGGCGTGTCGGCGAACGGCGCAGAAAATTTAGTGACGAGGCGTGGAAAACCACTTTGTTTCTGGGCAAATGGATGATTGTGGCATTCTTGTTGGAGAGCATAATGCTGGCTTATGTGCCAGCGGAAGCCATCGCCGGACTTGTGGGTGGTGACAGCATTTGGGCAATCCCACTTGCCGCCGTTGTTGGTGTGCCGGCCTATCTGAACGGCTTTGCCGCCATTCCGCTAATGTCTGGCCTAATGGAACTGGGTATGGCGCCTGGCGCCGCCTTGGCGTTCATGGTGGCGGGTGGCGTCTCCTGCATCCCGGCAGCCATCGCGGTTTTTGCCCTGGTGCGGCTGCCAGTATTCTTTTGGTACTTGGGTCTGGCCCTTGCGGGCTCTTTAATCGCCGGCATTGTCTTCCAGATTATTATCGTTTGAAGTTTCCGCCGGGCGGTCCATATTTGGGCCATGAACGAATTTCAACTAGCTCCCAAGCCCGACGATGAACGCCTGACGCAACGGGTTGGTGGCATCGACCAGAACGGCGTACCCGTTGACATGCGGGTGGTGGTGGAAAAACCTTTGACGCTGTATCTGAATGGGCAGGAAATTGTCACTATGATGACCGTGGGCGACCATCTCCAATATCTCGCCGTGGGTTACCTGCTGAACCAGAATATGTTGCGCCCGAACGACAGCATTTCGGGCATCGATCATGACGAGGATTTAGCGGTAGTTGTGGTGCGCACGGAACGAACCACCGATTTCGAGGAGAAATTGCAAAAAAAGACCCTGACCTCGGGTTGTGCCCAAGGCACCGCCTTCGGTGACCTCATGGAACATTTTGACGAGGTGGAACTGCCCGCCGATGCAGTGCTTAAAACCTCTTGGATCTATGATCTAAGTCGCAAGATCAACCAGCAGCCAAGCTTGTATCTGGCTGCCGGCGCCATTCACGGTTGCGTTCTGTGCCAGGGGGACCGGCCCTTGATATATATGGAGGACGTCGGCCGCCACAATGCTATCGACAAGATCGCTGGCTGGATGTTCCTGAACGGGGCTGGGCCAGAGGGCAAGATTTTTTACACTACAGGACGGCTGACCTCGGAAATGGTGATCAAGACTGTCCGCATGGAGATTCCTATCCTGATTTCCCGCTCCGGCTTCACGGCCTGGGGAGTTGAACTGGCTCTGCAGGCAAAACTGACCCTCATCGGCCGTGCCAAGGGAAAACGTTTCATGTGTCTCGCGGGTCAAGATCGCCTGGTTTATGACACGGATGTCTAGGATTTCCGGCGTGCTTTTGGCTGGCGGCAGTGCCCGGCGCATGGGCGGCGGCGACAAATGTTTACGCTCGTTGGGAGGGCGGCCATTGTTGGCCCACGTCATGGAGAGCATGGCCCCCCAGGTTGAGGAATTAATTCTAAATGCCAACGGCGACGGGGGCCGCTTCGAGCCATTCGGTTTAGCCGTAGTATCTGACAGCTTTCCCTGCCTAGCGGGGCCGCTCGCCGGCATCCTAGCAGGCATGGAATGGTTGCAAGTCCATCGTCCGGGCGTTGACTTGATGGTCTCGGTGCCTGCCGATGGGCCATTTGTACCAGGTGATCTGGTATCACGCCTTTTGGCGGCCAAGGGTGCCGCGCGTATCGCTTGCGCTCGATCGGGAGGGCGTAGCCATCCCCCCATCGCCCTATGGGACGTGACCTTGGCGGAAGATCTACGCCGCGCCATGGAGGACGAGGAAATGCGCAAGATCGATCGCTGGACGGCACGCTATTCCATTTTGCACGTGGACTGGCCTAACGAACCTTTCGATCCTTTCTTCAATGTTAACTGCCCTGAGGATCTGACACGGGCGGAAACACTACTGGCGCTATGATCCATAGCCCCTCGCCTAATTTTGATGCCCGAAAGCCGGACGCTAACGTCGATATGTTGGTGCTGCACTACACAGGGATGCGAGATGGTCACGTCGCCCTGGAACGACTGCGTGATCCGGCCACGAAAGTATCAGCGCACTACATGATCGAAGAAGAGGGAACAGTCTATGCTTTGGTTGATGAGGAACTCCGGGCCTGGCATGCTGGGGTCAGCTGCTGGGCGGGGAAAAGGGACATTAACGGCTGTTCGATCGGCATTGAACTGGTCAATCCAGGTCATGAGTTCGGATACCGCCCGTTTCCTGCGAAGCAAAGGGATGCATTGGTGGTACTGGCGGAGGATATTGTGGGCCGCCATGCCATCCCGGCACATCGGGTGCTGGGCCATTCCGACGTGGCCCCAGCCCGCAAACAGGATCCCGGCGAATTATTTGATTGGGCCGGCTTGGCTCGGGTGGGGATTGGCTTGTGGCCGGCGCAGGCCTCGGGCGGTCCGGTTCTGGAGGAGTTTGGCTACGATGTCACTGGCGCCGGGCAGACGGCATGCGCCACTGCTTTTCAAAGACATTGGCGGCCTGGCAAAATTGATGGCTTTATGGACGATGATTGTATCCGCTTGCTGGCAGGATTACTTGACCGGATGCGCTGATAGGCCCATCTTTATCGCGCCAGACGGCTGGACGGTCGCCGCCGACTTATGTTGGGGGAGGAAAGTCCGGGCTCCACGAAATAACGGTGCCGGGTAACACCCGGCGGGGGTGACCTTAGGGAAAGTGCCACAGAAAGCAAACCGCCTATTTCTGACGACGATGTCCGAAGAGATCAGGTAAGGGTGAAAGGGTGCGGTAAGAGCGCACCGCGTGGTTGGTAACAATCGCGGCATGGTAAACCCCACCAGGAGCAAAACCGAATAGGGATGTCACGCCCGGCAGGCTTGGCCGCACCGGGCAGGCGTGTTCGCGCCGCCATCCGGGTAGGTTGCACGAGGCATTCGGTGACGAATGCCGTAGATGAATGGCCGTCGATCGCCACCAAATACCCCTGGGTAGGGCTGTGGCGTGGACAGAACCCGGCTTACAGGCCGTCTGGCGCCCCTCCTTTTAGTGCCTGTTCTTCGCCCATGCGATCCCAAAAGCTCGAAAAAAACATAACGCCAACAAATTTTAGCCTTAATCGTCGACTAGTTTCTCTGGTGAATTCAGGGAACAAATACATATCGGTCGACTTTGGCGTTTCGTAAAACACTTTGATAAACCGATTTTTGACTTTAGTAGCCCCAATTCTTTATTTGTAAAATCATTGACGAACATAAAATGGCATGATATCCCATAAAAACCCATAAATGGGTATGGTGGCATGGAGTATAGCCCGCTGGATGTAGCCCGCCGCCAAGTCAGTGATCGGGAGATATAGTCGTGGCACTATTTTTGTCGCGGTTTGATAACAGAGTTGATAGGAAGGGTCGCGTTTCTGTGCCCGCGTCATTCCGTGCCGATCTAACGGCGGATGTCTTTGCCGGCGTGGTTGTTTTCCCCTCGCCAAGTACCAGCGGCGCCATTGATGGCTGCGACATTGGCCGCATGAAACAATTAGCGGAAGGGATTGATACTTTCAACCCGTTTTCCGCCGAATACGGCGACTTGGCTACGGCGATCCTGACCAAATCTCACCGGCTGCCGTTTGACGGCGAGGGCAGGATCATCCTGCCTCAGCCATTATTGGAACATGCTGGCATCACCAATATGGCGACTTTCGCGGGACGTGGCGCGACTTTCCAGATTTGGGCGCCTGAAGCCTACAGGGTCTACGAGGTAGAAGCGACAGAACGGGCCAAGGAACAGGCCGCGAAGTTCGAGTTGCAGAGGCGGGATATGATGGGGGCTGGCGAATGAGCGTCCGACCCCATATTCCCGTGATGGCTGACGAGGTCGTCCAGGCCTTGGACCCGGTCGATGGCGGCATCTATGTAGACGGCACCTTTGGTGCTGGTGGCTATTCTCAGGCCATTCTTTACGAGGCGGATTGCCGGGTTATAGGCATCGATTGTGACCCTGAAGCGGTGGCTGCTGGCGCCGAGGTTGCGGCCCGGCATGAAGGGCGTTTGGAATTGATCCAGGGGCGTTTTTCTGGGATGGCCGAATTGGCGGCCGGCGCAGGAGCTGCACGAGTACAGGGCGTGACCTTGGACCTGGGCGTCTCTTCCATGCAATTGGATCATGTGGAGCGCGGCTTTTCCTTTGCTGCGGACGGTCCCTTGGACATGCGCATGTCCCAAAGCGGGGAAAGTGCGGCGGACGTGGTCAATAGCCGCGCCCAGGATGAGCTGGCAGATATCATCTTTCAGTATGGCGAGGAGCGGCGTTCACGCGCGGTTGCCCGTGCCATCGTACGCGCGCGTGAAGCGGCACCCATCGTGCGGACAGCCGAGTTGGCTAATGTTGTGGCCAAGGCAGTCGGTGGTGCGGGGCGTAAGCATCCTGCAACTCGGACATTTCAAGCCCTGCGGATCTACGTGAACAGCGAGATTGAGGAGTTACGGCAAGGCCTGGTCGCGGCGGAGCGTCTGCTGGCGCCCCAGGGCCGATTGGCCGTGGTCTCTTTCCATTCCTTAGAAGACCGCGAGGTTAAGCAATTCCTAATAGAGCGTTCCGGAGGCCAGCCTCGGGGTTCTCGGCACCGACCATCCATCAGCGACGGACGACCCGCGACATTCCAACTAGCGCGCCGGACGGCCATCAAGCCATCTGCGGCGGAAATTACCGCGAACCCTCGGGCCCGCTCTGCTCGGTTGCGCGTCGCCCAACGCACGGGCGCGCCGGCATGAGGTGGCCACTGACAATCGTCGTGATGTCTCTGGTTCTGGCCGTCTCGCTTGGGTTGTACCGCCTGGAGTCTGAAGTTCAGACCCTAGAGCGGCGATTGGCTAAGGCGACAACTCAGCTGGAAGATAACCGCCACAACAGCAGCATCCTGGCGGCCGAGTGGAGTTTCCTGAGCCAGCCAAGCCGTATACAGGCGCTCGCACGCCGGCATTTGA
>CAJWZI010000165.1 GCA_913049615.1 uncultured Alphaproteobacteria bacterium
CAATACGGTCACACGAAGGGGCCTGAAAGTGCTATAATTTGGGTTCAAGCTAGATCGTGATGGGCGCCGCGATCCAACGAATAGATCCCAGAAATCTGCTGAAATTCTATAGTGGGTATGATTACGAAGTCGTAACTCAGTTGGGAGAGCGCCTGAATGGCATTCAAGTAATTGGCGGTTCAATTCCACCTGTCTCCACCAAGGTTTCCAAGCGGTTGACCGATTGACGGCTTGCTCGTTTAACTTCTCTAACTATGGGCGCGGTCAGATAACCTAACCCTATAAGGCGCAATAGCCGCCATCAACGGGGATGGTGACGCCAGTGATAAAGCTGGCCACGTCGTTTGAGGCTAGGAATAGGGCGGTGCCAGCCATCTCCTCTGGCTGGCCCCAACGGTCCATGGGCGTGCGTTGAACGATAGGGTCGGCTACAGCGGAATTATTCTGTATCGGCTCAGTCATCTTGGTGTTGATCCAGCCTGGAGCAATGGAATTAACGCGAACGCCGTCGCTGGCCCACAGCGCGCCTAATGTCTTGGTCATTTGTAAGATCGCTGATTTCGAGGCGCCGTAACCTGGCACACGAGGCGATCCAAAATATGAGGTCATGGAGGCGATATTGACGATGGAGCCCTGTGCCGACTTCAACAAAGGGTGCAGGCGGTGGCACAGACGATAGACCGCGTTTAAGTTGATGTCGATGGTGGCTTCAAAATTCTCAGGCTTCAGTGCCTCTTCATTACGGAAAGTCATGCCCGCGTTATTGACCAGCACATCAAGCCTGTTGAATGAAGCGGCCAGGGCTTCGATTCTATCCACATCGAGCATATTGACTCCGTAGTAGATGAAGGCCGATAGATCCGCTGGATAGCCATCGGGTTCGGGCGCGGTCCCGGTCACCGTCACCGTCGCACCCGCATGCAAGAAACCCTGGGCGATCGCCAAACCAATGCCGCTGGAGCCGCCCGTTACCAGAACTAATTTATCGGAAAAATCAAATTGTGTGCTCATAGCGTAATGTTTATCCAATTTTCTTTCGACGTGGGCCTTTGGAGAGGATATCGCTCGTCAAGGTATCCTCGGCACAATTATAAATTGAACTCGTCTTGCTAGCCTTGTCATCATTTTAACCACATTTAGAATAACCGCAGGAAACGCAAGTATCACAGCCTTCCAAGCGGATTAGGCCGGGGGTGCCGCATTTGGTACAGCGGCGCAGGTGGCTGACTTCCTCGTTTTTCTTGCTTGCCGATGCCGAGGCCTGCAACGCCAGAGGCATGGCCTCGGCATCTGGATCCAAGTTTGGTTTAGCGATGAAACCGATGACGATCATGTGCCTCTCGATTACCTCGCCAATGGCGGCTAGTAAGGATGGCACGTATCGCCCATCGACCCAATAACCTCCACGCGGGTCAAACACGGCTTTAAGCTCCTCCACTACGAAGGATACATCACCGCCCCGTCGGAACACGGCCGAGATCATACGGGTGAGCGCGACGGTCCAGGCAAAATGGTCCACGTTCTTGGAATTGATGAAAACCTCGAACGGGCGTACTCGGCCATCCTGAATAATGTCATTGATGGTGATGTAAATTCCGTGGTCGCTTTCCGGCCAGTTAATTTTGTATGTGCGGCCCTGCAAAGCGCCGGGGCGGGCCAACGGCTGGGTCATATAGACCACGCCACCAGCGTCCAGTTCATCCCGGGGCCGGGCTTCGGGAGCCCCCAAAGGTAATTCCGGTTCTACCGGCAGCAGGGATTTCTCCTCAGTATCCGTCTCCAGCACCGCACCCGTCACTTCGTTGGGGCGGTAGGTGGTGCAGCCCTTACAGCCGGTGTCATAGGCCAGCATGTAGACGTCCTTGAAGGCCTCGAAGGTAATATTCTCGGGCAAATTGATGGTCTTGGAGATGGAGGCGTCGATATATGTCTGCGCGGCGGCCTGCATACGTACGTGGTCTGAGGGTGTCAGTGCAGCGGTGGTAACAAAATAGTCAGGTAATTGCGCGGCCTCGCCAAACTGGGTTCGGTATTGACGATAGGCATAATCGCTAACTATTTCCTCTCGCCGGCTGCCGTCGGTCATGTTGACGTGCCGACGGTAGGTGAAAGCAAAGACCGGCTCTAACCCTGAGGAAACATTATCCGCGAAAATAGAAATGGTGCCCGTAGGCGCGATGGAAGTCAGCAAGGCATTGCGAATGCCATGTTCGGCGATGGCAGTCCGGACATCATCATCCAGTTTGACATTTCCGTCGCTGGCTGGAAATGCCTTCCGCTCAAAAAGAGGAAAGGCGCCCTTCTCCTTGGCAAGATCCACACTGGCCAGATATGCGGCCCGTCGAACTTCGGCCAGCCAGGTATGCGTCAGGGCCACCGCCTGGTCCGAGCCGTAACGGGCACGGCAGAAAATCAATGCATCCGCCAGCCCGGTGATGCCCAAGCCAATGCGGCGCTTCGCCCGCGCCTCGTTTTCTTGTTCCGGAAGGGGAAATCGGGAGATATCAATGGCATTATCCAACATGCGAACAGCCGTCGTAACCAAATTGCGAAGGGCGTCGAGATCAAGGGCGGCGTCGGCGGTAAAAGAATTTCGCACCAACCGTGCCAGATTGACCGATCCCAGCAGGCACGCTCCATACGGAGGCAGCGGTTGCTCTCCGCAAGGATTTGTTGAATTGATAGTTTCACAATATCTTAAATTATTTCGTTGATTGATACGGTCGATGAAAATCACACCAGGTTCCGCATAGGCATAGGTGGCCCGCATGACGCGATCCCAGAGCTCACGGGCTTGTACGGATTTGTAGGTGCGGCCGCCAAACTGCAGCTCCCATGCGTTGTCGTCCTTGATCGCCTGCATGAAGGCGTCGGTAACCAAGACAGAAAGGTTGAACATGCGTAAACGGCCCGGGTCCTGCTTGGCCTCGATAAAAGCCTCGATATCCGGGTGATCACAGCGCAAAGTGGCCATCATGGCACCCCGGCGATGGCCTGCCGACATTATAGTTCGGCACATGGCGTCCCACACATCCATAAAGGTCAAGGGCCCGGAAGCGTCCGCGCCGACCCCTTCAACCGGTGCGCCGTTGGGCCTTAGGGTCGAGAAGTCATAGCCAATGCCGCCGCCTTGCTGCATGGTTAAGGCAGCTTCGCGTAGATTTTCAAAGATGCCAGACATATCGTCGGGTATCGTTCCCATAACAAAACAATTAAACAGAGTGACATTTCGATCCGTACCGGCGCCTGCCAAAATGCGGCCGGCGGGCAAAAAGCGGAAATCTTCCAGGGCCTCGTAAAAGCGGTCCTGCCAATCCACTGGCCGCACTTCTGCGGCGGCCATGGCATCCGCCACCCGACGCCAGCTATCTTCGATGGTATCGTCCACTGACTGACCGTTGGCGCTTCTCAAACGGTATTTCATATCCCAGATCTGTTGGGAAATGGGCGCTACAGTCGGCATATAGACCTCATTTGAAATATGCGAAAATTATTTCTGTTCTTGTTATGTACTATAACTGATATTTCGCCTGGGCAGGAATCATATTTCAACGCCGGCTTCCGATTCAAGGGCCGTCGTGGCGTTTTCGATACAATTTTGCAGCAGGGCATCAAATTCTTTTCTCCGCAAGCCGGGGAGAATCGGCTCGAGATATTCCAGGACTATGGTACCAGGACGACGCATCAATTGGCGCCGAGGCCAGAAAAGTCCAGAGTTCAGCGCCACGGGCACCACGGGAACATCTAGACTGCGATAAAGCGCGGAAACGCCGGGTAGATACGGCACATCCTCGACTAAGGTCCCCGGCGAAGTCCGCGTTCCTTGGGGAAAAATCACAATTGATCGTCCCAGAGCGGTAGCGGATTTAGCGTCTTCCAACATTACGCGCAAGGCTTTGGCCCCGGCCTTACGGTTAACTGCGATCATGCGGGTCTTTCGGCATAACCAACCATAAATGGGTATCAGCAACAGCTCTCTTTTTAATACTATTGCCGGATTATCCAGGATGATATGCCAGATCAGGGTATCCCAGACGGATTGGTGTTTCGCCGCGACGATTGTAGCTCCCTTTGGCCGATGCTCTAGTCCGCGGTATTCCACATGGATACCCACCGTCAGTCCCATCAGGAAATTGACCCCATGTGCCCATTGCCGTTGACCCCAAATCGTCACTTGGAGGGGCAGTAACAGGGCAGGCGCAAACAATAAAACCATGAAAACCGACCAGAGATAGAATAGTCCATTGAATAGGTTTGATCGGATCACTCGCATGACAACATCCTAAATTGCGGGGCTAGTCAAGCGCACGCGGATGAGGCTGACCAAGAATTTGCTGTACTCCACTATCAGAAGTTTCAAGGTGCCTGGAAATAACCACCATTGATCTAGCTTTACCGAGACCGGCATTACCGGTATGGGCTGGAAATCTACATCCGACATGGCTTGCCGAAATAACAGCAGGCTGCGTGGCATGTGATAAGAAGCCGTAACCAGGTGCAGACTGCGATAGCCATGATGTCGCGCCCACAACGAGGTCTCGATAGCGTTGCCGCGCGTGTCATGGGCTTGGTAGCCTAAATCTACACAACAGCTAAACATTTCCGCTGCTTCGGCCTGAATGTCGCGTAATTCCACTGCCGAGATCCCCGATTTCACGCCTGATATAAGTAGCCGGGCGCCTCTGCCCGCTGCCAGCATCCGCAACCCCACCTGTAATCGTCCACGGCCACCGGTGAGAACTACGATGGCATCATTTATGCCAGGTTGCTGGGCCTGCCGCCGCGGCAATTCAGCTACAAAATGCAGAAATCCACCCAACCACAGAAATAACGCAACGAACACGCAAATATATAACACCTGTAGCCCGCTCAGCCTTTGTCCGGAGGCCATCGCTCAAGAGATCCTTGATAATTCGCGTAGCACCGTGTGACGGGCGGTGAAGGCTGTCAAAAGGGCTGCCAAGAATGGCAAAGACGCCAGCAGCAGTAGGCCCAAGGGGGTTAAGGTTAGATTATCCAACAAGGGGCCTTCCAAATCTCCGGCAAAGCTGGAGAGGTAATAAAGAGCCACAGCAGTCACGGCCAGTCCGATGAAACCGCCCTTCAATCCCGTGGTCAAGGCGCGCCATAAAAACAGACGAGCGATAT